>SLAE01000105.1 GCA_007127015.1 Desulfonatronospira sp.
AGAACGACCTGATAGTTTTCCTCTTTCAGGGCTTTTAAGGCCTGGGTTCCGGAGTAATCGAATTCACAAGCCTGACCGATGATGATCGGCCCGGATCCTATAAGCATTATTTTGCTGATGTCATTTCTTCTGGGCATGGATTTTCTTCTTTAAAATTAATATATTAGCGGTTTAATTTTCAGAATCAGTTTGTGACCCTTTCTGGTCAATAATCCTTTTTCTTCAAGAATGCGTATGCTTTCCAGGCACTGATCCTCATTCAAATCGGCCATTGCCGGAAGCAGGTGCATATACTCATCAAGTTTGTTCCTGGAATCCAGATAGTAAAGATTGGCCAGTACATATTTTTCCCTCAGCTCCATGCTGGTTTTGGAAAAGATTTTTCTGCGCAGTTCAGCAGGAAGATCAAGCAGAAGGGGCAGGTTTTCACGATTAAAAAAGTCTTTGATACTCATGGCCATAATCTCTTCGCCCCTTAATAAAGGAAAAAATTATTACTTGCAAAACCCTTGCAGGTCAACAATAATCAATTGAAATGGATGTGGCTTTACAAACATTCTCGAGGACATGAAGGCAGAGCTCAGTCCGTGAAGCATTCCAGACCTGTTCCAGATTTTGTGTGCAGCTGTTTTCTAAAGTTAAGGAGCATAACTAATGCGGGTAGGCCTGTTGCAGTTGAATCCGGTCATATGTGACTTCAAGGGCAACTGCGAAAAAATATTCCAGGCAGCTCAAATGGCCTTTGAAGCTGGGGCTGATTTTTGCGTTACTCCCGAGCTGGCCGTTATCGGCTATCCTCCGGATGATCTGATTCTGCGGGAGGACATACTGGTGCAATGCGTACACAGCGTCAAAGATCTGGCAATCCGCACCAAAAATTTCGGTCCTTTGCTTGTCGGCACCCCGTGGCGGTCAGGGCCGGACTCCACGCGGCTTTACAATGCAGCCTGTCTGCTTGCTGACGGACGAATAGACAAGGTTTTCAGTAAAACACTTCTTCCTGAATACGATGTATTTTACGAAAAGCGGTACTTTGCTTCTGCACAAAATCCGGGTGTATTTGAGTTCATGGGCAGAAAGATCGGGGTGACCATTTGCGAGGACGTGTGGAATGACCCCGATTTCTGGGGCCAAACGGGAGTTGATGGTCAGCCGGTCCGGTCTTTGTGTGCTGAGGGCGCGCAGATGATCATAAATTTGTCCGCTTCACCCTTCTCAGTCGGCAAGCACAGGCTTATCAAGGCCATGCTTGGCTCCCTCAGCGCGAAATACAATGTGGATTTATTATTCTGCAATCAGGTCGGCGGCTTTGACGATCTGGTGTTTTCCGGAAGAAGCATGGCTTTTGATGCTCATGGGCGCCTTACCGCCAGCGCCCTTGAATTTGCAGAAGACGTCCTGGTGGTGGATACGAAAAACCCTGAAAAAAACAGGCTAAGCGCGCATGACCTGTCCTCTTCTTCTGAAATCTGGCAGGCTCTGGTTCTGGGGACGGCGGATTATGTGCGCAAAAGCGGTTTCAACAATGTTCTCGTCGGTCTTTCAGGAGGTCTGGATTCCTCTGTGACAGCGGCAGTAGCTGTACAGGCCCTTGGCTGCGAGCAGGTAACCGGGGTGCTTATGCCTTCTCCTTATTCATCACCGGGAAGTATCGAGCATTCTCTTGAGCTGGCCGCCAATCTGGGGATCAAAACACACACTCTGCCCATTTCCGAACTGATGCAGGCCTACGACCTGATTCTGGCTCCGATTTTTAAGGATTATCAACCGGATGTGACTGAGGAAAACATTCAGGCCAGGATCAGAGCCAATCTGCTCATGGCCATGTCCAACAAACAGGGAAAGATGCTGCTAGCTACCGGGAACAAGTCAGAAATGGCTGTGGGCTACAGCACCATTTACGGGGATATGGCCGGGGGGCTGGCAGTTCTTGCTGATGTGGCCAAGACCTCTGTCTACAAACTGGCAGACTGGCTGAACAAAACCAAGAATAAACCCTTTATTCCCCGGGAGATTATCGCCAAACCGCCTTCAGCGGAACTGCGTCCCGGTCAGATGGACCGGGACACGCTGCCCGAATATGAAATCCTGGATCCGATTTTAAGCCTTTATATTGAAAAGGGCAGTTCTTTTAATGAGATCTGTGCCCTGGGCCATGACCCTGACCTGGTGCAAAAGATAATGTACATGGTGGACAGGGCCGAATTCAAGCGTTCCCAGGCCCCTCCGGGAATTAGAATCACGGAAAAAGCCTTCGGCAGGGGAAGACGCATGCCCTTGACCGCGAAGTGCGTTCATGACAGATCCACAGCTGACAGCTGATTTTCAGCTGAAGCCTGTCGAGTAAAACCCTGTGGATTAATGTGAATGAAAAACCAGAAAGCTGTAATACAGTCCTTTACCGGATATCAGGAGACAGTACCTGCAATCCTGGACAGGATCGAGGCCTGGAAGGCCTTCAAGCGGCGCAGAACCATCTGGATCAAGCCCAACCTGGTCAACACATCTCCTTTTCCGGTCACCAGCGATCCGGAAATGATCAGAGTACTGGCGCAATACATCAGAAGGCATTCTAAGGCCCGCGTTCTTATCGCCGAAGGCTGCGGTGATACTCAAATGGAAACAGGAGAAGTTTTTGAACGCCTGGGATATGTTGAACTGGCCAGGGAGCTGGACCTGGAACTGGTGGATCTTAATCAGGAAGCTCTAAGAAAGCTGAGTAATCCTTCCTGTGAAGTATTTCCGCAAATTTATCTGCCAAGGAGCATTTTTTCAGGCATGCTGATCTCAGCCTGTGTACTCAAGCGGCATTCCCTGGCCGGAGTGACACTGTCCATGAAGAATCTGCTGGGCCTGGCTCCGCCTAGTCATTATCAGCAAGGCGGCAGCTGGAAAAAATCATTCTTTCACCAGAAAATGCAGCGGTCCATTTTTGAACTCAACCTCTACCGAAAACCAGATCTTTGCCTGATCGATGCCAGAGTCGGCCTTGCTCAGTTTCATCTGGGCGGGGCTGAGTGCTGTCCTCCGGTTAAGAAGATGGTCGCCGGGTTCGACCCGGTGGCAGTGGACGCCGCGGGAGCCGGTCTTCTGGGTCTGTCCTGGAAGGAAGTGGGTCATATTCGCATGGCTGATGGCGTACTGGGGCAGGCGCAAATAAATTGAAAATTAATTTAGTTATTTTAAAAAATTTTGTTGACAAGCTCCAAAACAGGTGTTTATAGATAAATTTATGTTAAACAACTCCCAAAGACCCAGCTGCAATTTTTATTTTTGGTATTTTTATTTTATAAAGGCCTGTGGTCCAAGGGGAGGATTTTAACCAGCACAAAAAGAAAAAAGACCAAAAAACCCAAGGGCCGCAGGCGAAAGCCGGCGGCCCTTTTTTTGTTTCTAAAAAAAGTCCCGCCGGAACCTGCCGGTTCGAAATTTCAAGGAGGTAGGATCATGCATCTGGGCAAGACGATTAGGTTGGAGAGGATCTTCAACCGCAATACCGGACGGACAATCATTGTTCCTCTGGATCACGGAGTTACAGTAGGGCCGATTGAAGGGCTGATCGATCTTCGGGAGACAGTGAACAGGATCGCGGAAGGAGGGGCCAATGCCGTGCTTATGCACAAAGGTCTGACCAGATGCGGACACAGAGGAGCAGGTCACGATGTGGGGCTGATCATTCATCTGTCAGCGAGCACTTCCCTGTCCCCTTTTCCCAATGCCAAGACTCTGGTCGCCAGTGTGGAGGACGCCATAAAACATGGTGCCGATGGTGTTTCGGTTCACATCAACCTGGGTGACGAATCTGAAAGGGAGATGCTCAAAGATCTTGGCCGGGTGGCTTCCAAGTCCAACGAATGGGGCATTCCGCTTCTGGCCATGGTCTATGCCCGGGGACCAAAGGTGGAAAATGAATTCGATATGAACATGGTTCGACACTGCGCCAGAGTGGGCGAAGAATTGGGGGCGGATGTGGTCAAGGTGGCCTATACCGGCGATCCGGAGAGCTTTGCCAAGGTCGTTGAATCATGCTGCATTCCGGTGGTGATCGCTGGTGGTCCGAAGCTCGGCAACGACAAAGGCCTGGTTCAGATGGTGCATGACGCGGTGGCTTCGGGTTGCGCGGGATTGTCCATCGGTCGCAACGTGTTCCAGCACGATGATGCAACCGGCCTGGTAAAAACTCTTAATCAGGTGGTGCATCACGACATGGATGTGGAAGAAGCCATGGAGATGCTCTCTAACGGCGGAACTCGGAAGTAATCACGCGAAACGCGTGACAGGGCGCGTGGCAAGTCAAAACGAATCAGGCTGAGAAGCTTTGCAGCAGATCGTCAATAGCGGAAGAAGCAGGGTTGATAAACGATGAAAGACAAATTGAAAATCATGAGCAGGAAAATTTATTTTAAAGCAGTACCCTATGACAAGAAACTGGTAACCCTGGCCCTTGAATCCGGTGTGGATGGAATCCTGGCCCAAAAAAACGATTTGGAAAAAATTTCACGTTTAGGCCGGACCCAGGCTCTGGATGTTGAGGATTTCAAGTTCATGTCCATAAGCAGCAAGGAAGACGAAGAAAACGCAGTCAAGCTTTTAAGGTCCGGAGAAAAAGTTGTCCTGTCCCGGGAAGTGGAGATTATCCCTGTGGAAAACATTGTAGCCCAGGTTGAGGAAGTGGGCATGGAAGCCTCAAGCCTTCAGGAAGCGGATACGGCCCTGGGCATCCTGGAGAAAGGAGTTGATTATATCGTTGTGGATGCTTCAGCCGCAAAGGATCTGAAAAATATTGCCGCTAGAGTCAAGCAGGATAAAGGCAGTCTCGAGCTTGTACCCGGCAGGATCACCGAGATCACCCCTGTTGGTCTGGGTCACAGGGTCTGCGTGGACACCATATCCCTGTTGAACAGCGGTGAAGGAATGCTGGTCGGCAATTCCAGCGCGTTTACATTTCTGGTCAATGCCGAAACAGAAGCCAATCCTTACGTGGCGCCCCGGCCGTTCAGGATTAATGCCGGAGCTGTGCATTCCTATCTCAGCCTACCCGGTGACAAAACGGCTTATCTTGAAGAACTGGCTCCCGGCAAAGAGGTATTGATCGTCTCAGCTAAAGGGGATGCCAGATCGGCTGTTGTCGGCCGGATCAAAACCGAAGTGCGGCCCATGCTGCTGATAAGCGCCGAGTTTGAAGGTCTGAGGGGCAGCGTTATCCTGCAGAACGCGGAAACCATCCGACTGGTCGGCGCGGATGAAAAACCCGTAAGCGTTGTCAGCCTGAAGATCGGTGATCAGATCATGTGCAGGATTGATGAGGCAGGCAGACACTTTGGAATGCGTATACAGGAAGATATCCGGGAAAAATGAAATGGATCAGGATGAAAAATTAAAAAATATCAGAATGGAAATCAGCAATCTGGATGAGCAGATTCTCAAGCTGCTGAACCACAGGGCGGGACTCAGTCTGAAGGTCGGCGGAATAAAATCCAGATCCAGAGATAATGTGTTCAAGCCTTTCAGAGAAAAAGAAATTTTAAACGGCCTGGTCCTTAAAAATAACGGACCCTTGCCTGAAAATCATCTGCGCAACATATACAGGGAGATATTTTCCTCCTCCAGAAGCCTTCAACAGCCGCAGAAGGTTGTTTACCTGGGGCCTGAAGGAACTTTTTCTTTTTTTGCCGGCGTGGAGTACCTGGGGCACAGCGCTGATTTCACTCCCAGGGACAGTCTGGAGGATGTTTTCAGGGCTGTGGATATGCTTGAAGCCGAACTCGGAGTCATTCCTCTGGAAAATTCCATGCAGGGCAGTGTAGGTCAGAGTCTGGACATGTTTCTCAAATTCGAGGTTTTCATTCACGCTGAAGTATATTTTCGGATAAGCCATTTCCTTTTAAGCCGGGAGAGCGAACTTTCCAGGATCAAAAAGATCTATTCTCATCCGCAGGCGCTGCAGCAGTGCGCGGGCTGGCTGAGGACAAATCTTCCGGGTGTCGCGGTCGTTCCAGATGAAAGCACTGCCGCGGCAGCGGCCAGAGCCGCACGGGAACAAGGGACAGCGGTTGTGGGTCACAAAAAATTGACCAGGTTCTACGAGCTGAATGTTCTTGGCAGCTATATTGAAGATCTGCCTGACAACTGGACCAGATTTCTGGTCATAAGCAGCCATCCTCCGGAGGCAGGCAACCGGGAAAAGACCTCCATTCTTTTCACTGTAGTGGATAAGCCCGGTTCACTGGTCAGCGCACTTCAGGTGCTGTCCGGAAAGGGAATCAACATGCGCAAGCTTGAATCCAGGCCCATGCGCGCAGAAAAGTGGCGTTACGTTTTTTTCGCGGATGTAGAGTGCGACCTGACCGCTCAAGAATACGCAAGCGTCCTCAATGAGCTGGAGGAGAGCTGTCATTTTCTGCGAATTCTGGGCAGTTACCCTCACGGTCCGCAAATCATGGGATAATTATG
>SLAE01000052.1 GCA_007127015.1 Desulfonatronospira sp.
GAAGGGTTAAAATTGAAGTTAAAGGGCAATGGGACCGGAAAGGTCGCGCCGGATCTCCTGCAGATATTTCAACAAGAATTACAGCTGACTGTCAAAATAATTTTTTGCTTATCCGGGTTGAGGTATGTTTAAACTTTTCCTGTTTTAAGATTCATGACTGAAAGCTTGTCGAGCTTGATCAAGTTGCTCCGGACATTTGTCTGATTTAGATTCTATAAAGAATTTACCTTATCATAAAAACTGCAGGATGGAACTTGTAATTTGAACGAATAAGCATTGTGCTGGAACCTGAACAAAGCTTTGAGCTGACCAGATAAAAGCAAAGAGGATGTGAACATGAATCAGAAAAGCCGATTATTTGAAATTAAAAGACTCAAAGGTCTTTCAGCACTGGTTACCGGTGCTTCCAGCGGAATAGGCAAGGCCATTGCTGTAGCAATGGGCCGCGAAGGGGCTAATGTTGCAGTCAACTACAGATCCAGTAAAGACAAGGCCAATGAGGTGGTTGAAGAAATTAAGCGGCACGGCGTCAATGCCCTGGCGGTTAAGGCCGATGTAAGCAGCCCGGAGCAGGTACAGGCCATGTTCGACAAGGTGCTTGATGAATTTGGTACACTTGATGTTCTGGTGGGCAACTCGGGAATACAAAAAGACGGGCCTTTTCTGGAGATGTCGACCAAAGACTGGCAGATAGTTCTGGATGTAAATCTTACAGGTAATTATTTGTGCGCCCAGCATGCTGCACGGGAGTTCAAACGCCGGGGGGTAATACCTGAACGTTCGCCAAGCGCGGGCAAGATCATTTTTATAAGTTCGGTACATGAGTTGATACCCTGGACCGATCATTGTAATTACACCGCATCCAAAGGCGGTCTGATGATGTTTATGAAATCGATTGCCCAGGAACTGGCCCACTTGAAGATAAGGGTGAACAGCATCGCTCCCGGAGCTGTAAAAACCTCGATAAACGAACAGGTCTGGTCTGATCCCGGAAAAAGAAAGGAGCTGCTCAACCTTATTCCCGCAGATCGTTTGGGAGACCCGCAGGACATAGCCACTGTGGCGGTATGGCTTGCTTCCGATGAATCCGACTACGTCCATGGCACAACCATATTTGCTGACGGCGGCATGACTCTGTACCCAGGATTCGCAGGTGGCTGATCATCTTGCTGAAAGCGCGGGACTTACCGGAGAGGATCAGGTGCTGCAGCCTGAACGTCTGGTTCAGGGCCGATGCTGTGCAGAAGGGCGACGAGCCACAAAAAACTCGTAGGCATAGAAGTCCGAATAGCGGCGATGCATTTCAGGTTCCCGATCGAGCCGGTCAAGTATTGCTGCAGCTTCATCATCACTGGCGTACTTGACGCGCAAGGCTGCTGTCCGATGTTCCATCGGGATATAGAAATCTTCCCACCAGGCCTCGTCCGGCAGAGTGAAATGGCCAAGAAGCTCAAGGCCGCTGTTATCTATGGCCCTCAATACATCTTCCACCCAGCCCATGCCCGGGTAGTCCAGATCAAAGCTTTCCCTGATTTCAGGCGGGGGGTTTTTCTTGCGCCAGACCGCATCGGTAAACACTAGACAGCCGCCCGGGCGCAGCAGTTCCTTACAGGTCCGCAGGGCATTCTCAATGCCTATGTTGTAAAGCGCACCTTCTGACCAGATGAGATCAAAGCTCTCCGGCGGCTGACCCGGATGAGCCATGTCTCCGACACGTGCCTGAACTCGTTGTGACAATCCTCTTGCGGCAAGAGTTTTCTTCAGACGTTCAATGAATGGAGCATGGCTGTCAATGGCGGTAATGGTTCCGGAAGTCAGTTCAGCAAGGTAAAGCGTCTGGGCTCCGACTCCGCATCCCAGATCGAGGACCGCGGGCGCAGGAGGGAGATCCCCGCAGAGATCAAGCGCCCTTGCAGCGCCGGCGAGATTGCCCGGGCCCTGCCTGGGCAAGGCTTCGTAGACCTCAAAAAATATTTTCCAGAAAAAGGGGCTGGCATCCATCTTGATTTTTTTTCATTTAAAAGCTGAACGTCGGATGTCGGTCAACCCACGAACCGTCCCTAAGAAAAACTTTCCACACGGGCTTTGCACTAATCCAGGAGTTTCTTGTTTTTTTCAAGATTGTCCAGAACTTCCATTAAACGACGTTTGGCTTTATGGGTAACCCGCAGTTTATGGATATATTTTCTCCACTTCTCAATACTGCCGGTTTGTTCATAGACTGCGCGCATGCGGCGAAGGTAAACCGCTGCTTCATGATATGCCCTGGGTTTAACCTGAGCTATCAGATTATCAACGATTTTCTCCCAGATCCGCAGGGCCACATGGGGATGTGAACCTGCCACTGCCTGGGCAACAGAATTATCTGTTGATCCGTCATGCCAGTGCTCTTTCTTCCGCAACTCCTTGTATAAAGACACCACATCGTCATGGCGTTCTTCCAGAATTGCTATATCCATAAGCAGCCTGATGTCAGGAAACCGGTTCGGAACATGTTTGGACTGATCTTGCGGACGCTGAACTTCGGGTTCAGGAAGAGGCCAGGTTCGGTCGCGCTTTTCGCCTAAATCAGGTCGAACTCCTGTCTGTAAAAAATTGAGTACAAGATTTCTGATGATCGGCCACTTATTGATGGACTGGGATGCCTTTCGCAGATCAAGGTATGTCTGCCGTCCTGGGCGGTAAAAGAAGTCATCGGCCCGGTAAGCGGCCACCAGCCTAAAATCTTCTTCCTCCCGGGCCATCTCCCGCAGACGTTCCTGAAGTTCGGCGGCAATGCCCGGCGCCCTCTTGACAGTCTTGTTGAAACCTCTGACACACCATTTCCGGGCATTTTCAAGCTCCCCCGCGGCAAGCAGAGCATCCACAAGCGTTGTGTAGTTTTGACAGTATTGAACTTCATTCTCCAGCAAAGGTATGATTTTTTCCGGCTGATCGCCTGACTGATAGGCCTGGATCAGCCAATCAACCATTTCTCTGCGCTGGTGAATACCTGAATAATCGTCAGGTTTCGGCTTTGGCAAGGTCTGCAGCCGCGAATTAAGTTCTACGGCCACATCCCTCCATTGATCTGCCGTATAGTCAGGGTTATTCAATATCTTTTCCGAGCCCCTGAGCAGGTCGTAATCATCTTCAAGTATTTTTCCGATGATCCACAAGATCTGTTGCGGGGGTGTCAGGTGTGATTCAAGAAGCGCCTTGAGAACAATGTCCATGCACTCTGAAATCTCCATGCCTGTTTCGCCGTCGTCATGAGACATTTCGACCAGTTCGCGGCCCTGCTTCCAGAGATCCTCTCCGACCTGGATCACTGCTTCCGCGTGTCCGTACTTCAGCAGCTCCTGCAATCGTTCCCGAACATGGGAAAAGTCCGGCGGACTCTCTTCATCATCCCATGGATTATAATATGCCGGTTCAGCCGTAAGGTCGCCTACCTCGCTTCGCAGCGAACGGACAATTTTATTCACATCGCCCCTGGCCATTTGTTCGGCTTCCTCGATTGAACTTTTGAGTGCCGGGTGACGGTCAGCGAGGTCAACCAGGAGTGTCAGAAGTTCTTCACGGCTTTTCTGCGCGAGGATCTGTTCAACCCTGTTTTTGCCTTTATCAAGATTTGAAGACAATGAGGAAACATCCTGATCTTCAATATCTTCCAAGGATTCTTCCCAAGCCTCGAGTCCTTCAAAAAGAGTTAGATAAAGATCGCTCTGCGCGTCAAGAAAAGGGATTTTCTGTTTCTTTTTTATCTGCTCAGCCGCCTTGAACAGGACTGCCACCGCGTGCTTGCATGGTCCCCAGTCATATGGGCAGGTACATTCATAGTCGAATTCACCATCTGAATCGCGGCTGACCCATGTGGCGTATCTGCGGGTACCGGAAACCCACGCGGCCAGACCGTCATCTTCTGTCCGGGACAACTGGGCGACTCTGGAAACATAGTTTCGTCCCCGTTCGAAAGTTTTGGATCCGGCCCATTCCAGAAGATCGTCGTGGGTCAGACCCTGAAGCATTGCCCTGAAATTCTCCATAATTATATTGCCTGTTATGTCATATGACTTTATTACTCATTCATTTTAATTTTATTCATATTTTACAATTAGTTAATTTAGCATCATGACTTTGTAATGTCGAATCAGAAAAATAATCCTGAGCAAATTTTTCGAAAACGCGGTCCCTCACACCGGCTGATAAACACCAGATATTCTGTTTAGTATATCTAAATCAATCTGCTCCTGTTCCCAAACGAATAATTTAATTAACATATTTTACTTTACTTTTGAACTCGTTTAGAGGCGAAAATTGGCAATGAATCAATCGTGTTGAAAAAACGATCCTGAACCTCTTAAAAGAATACGGCAAAAAGGATCACATA
The DNA here is from genome assembly GCA_007127015.1 of Desulfonatronospira sp. Lineage (GTDB taxonomy): Bacteria > Desulfobacterota > Desulfovibrionia > Desulfovibrionales > Desulfonatronovibrionaceae > Desulfonatronospira. Next base: position 4,373 of record SLAE01000052.1, read on the forward strand.
AACCAGCGCCGGAAGCAGATTGGTCACATTGATTTTTGTCAGCTCCAGAAGATTGATTCCAATGCCCATGATGAGTATCCCGCCCACAGCGGTTATCTGAGTGATGATTTCCGGGGTGAAAAAAGCCTGGGAATGATATGCGGCTATGGTTATGGCACCCTGGTAAACAAGTACGGGCAGGGCGGAAAACATGACCCCGAGGCCATAGGTTGAAGCCAGAGGAATGCTGATGAATCCGTCAAGAAGGGATTTGGTCAGCAAAATGGTCCTGTCCGCTCTGATGCCTTCGTCTATGGCCCCCAGAATGGCCATGGAACCGATGCAGTAAATAAGTGATGCGGTGACGAAACCATCGGTAAAACCTGAATCGCTGGACTTAAGCTTGGCCTTGAACCAGTTTCCGATCCCGGTCATTTTTTGATCAAGTTTGAGCAGTTCTCCGGTAATCCCGCCCAGAAGCATGGCAAAAACCACAAAAATGATGTTGTCGTATTGAAGGGCCATGTCCAGGCCGAGAACCAGTACGCTGAGCCCGATGCCCTGATAGACTATCCTTCTGATCCTTTCGGGAAAATTGCGCCGGAGCAGAGTTCCGATCAGGCTGCCAAGGATTATGGCGCAGGCATTGATTATTGTTCCAATGGGCATTTAAAAACCTGCTGCTTAATCAGTTTTCATCCGGACACGGTTCTTTTTCCCTTTGGCTGCGTCATTCAAGATAAACCGCCGCACCGATCCTATTCAAAACACCCAAAAGCTCAACAATAAATTCATTGCCATTCCAGGCGTATTATTCATATGAAAGAAGCCTGCAAAGGTTTCTCTTGCAGGCTTTAAGGCTCAGTGATGAGAATCAGTAACATTCAAACAGCTTTCAACGCCGGATTAAATTCAACATTTGATATAATGGCTTTGGCTGCTTGTTTGAAAGCTTGGCTTATTCCTCTTCATAAGCTTTTTGCAGAGAGGAAATGTCGAACTTTTTCATTTGCAGAAACGCCCTGCTCACCCGCTCAATCTGCTCCCTGGTGCCGCTGCGCAGCATTTCATCCAGAACAGAAGGCAGGATCTGCCACGAAACACCATACCTGTCTTTGATCCATCCGCACTGTTCGGCTTCAGGCACCGCGGAAAGCTTTTTCCAGTAGTAATCAATTTCTTCCTGGTCGCCGCAATTGATCATAAAAGAAACTGCTTCGTTGAAGCTAAATTTGTAATCACTGGCACTGTCCATTATCGCAAACCAATAATTTTCAAGCATAAAGTCCGCAAACATTATGTCTTCTTCCTTTTCCGTCTCCTGTCCCGGGCCGTAGCGAAACAGACATCCCATTTGGGAATTCTTGAATATAGACAGATAATGGTCAATTGCTTCTTCGGCCTTGCCGCAGTTGTCTCCCACGAAAAGCATGTTCGGCACAATCGCCGGACGCGGGTCTCCTTCGGGAATTGTCAGAATCAGCTGCCATGAAAGACCGTACTTATCCTGAATCCAGCCGTATCTTTCACTGAAGGGGTATTTTCCGATGGGCATGAGTACGCTGCCTCCCTGAGATAATGCGTCCCAGATTTCGTCCAGTTTGTTTATTGCATCCTTCTCCGGTGAAGATGTGTTTTCAAAGAAAAGCGGGTCGATGTTTATCATAAATGAAATCGACGGGTTGAACTTGAAAAAAGCTCCGGCACTGACCGCGGTAAACCGCTGTCCCCACAACTCAAAGGCCACCACCTTGGTCTGGCCTGAGGGCGTGTCCGGAATTATGGTTGTGTCAATAACTTTTGAGCCGGGGAAAATAGAAGCGTAAAACTCAGACGCTTCTTCAGCTTCTTTGTCGTACCAGAGATGGGGAATGATTTTCTGGTTGCCTGCGCTCATGGCATTTCCTCCTGAACTTGAATAAAAATCCATGTTCTGAATCGAATTAAATTAGTTACCATCCGGAAATTCTTTATTTCCGGATGCTGAAACTGATGGTTTTCTTTCCGGAAACGAGGAGTTTTTTCTTTTGGCAAGGAAATCAATCAATTATGAGGAGGCGTATCTTAATACGTTGACGAATAATTGTGC
>SLAE01000007.1 GCA_007127015.1 Desulfonatronospira sp.
CTGCTCCGCTGAGGGGTTGGGATTTACCGCGCAGTCTCCAAAGACCAGCACCCTGTCCGGCAGGCACATAAAAAACACCGAGGAGACCAGGGATATGCCCGGCCTGGTTCTGATGAACTGCAGGGAGGGGCGGATGGTCTGCTGGGTGGTGGTTATGGATCCGGCGACCATTCCCTGAGCGTGGCCCTTATAGACCATCATGGTCCCGAAGAAGGTAGGCTCGGACATGGTATCTCTGGATGCTTCAGGAGTTATGCCCTTGGACCGGCGAAGTTCCCTGTAAGTATCCGCGTAATCTTCGAAATATTTGGATGACAGGGGATCAATAAGAGTGGCCTTGTCCAGATAAAGACCCATTTGCGTTGCTCTGTTGCGGATCTTTTCCGGTTCGCCCAGGATGGTCAGATCAACAATGTCTCTTCTGAGCAGAATGTCCGCAGCCTGAAGGATACGATCCGAATCGCCCTCAGGAAGAACAATGTGTTTTCGATCCGCCTTGGCCTTTTCAAGCAGGCTGAATTCAAACATGATCGGGGTGATCCTGACTGATTTCTTGGCTTCCAGTCTGGTGAACAAGGCATCTGTATCTACATGCTTTTCAAATGAACCAAGAGCGGTGGCCACCTTTTTTTCGTCTTCAGGATCGATGCGTCCGTATAATTCGGTCAGTATCCTGGTCGCCCTGTAGGTGTGCCCTTCAACCACGAGAATGGGCATAGGCACGCCCGACCAGCCGAGCATCAATTTGAGCATTGATTCCGGAGGGTGCATGCCCCCGGTAAGTACGATCCCGGCTACTTCAGGATAAGTATATGACTGCCTGGTGGCAAAACAGGCAAGAAGTATATCCGAGCGGTCACCGGGAGTGACCACCAGACAGTTGCGGGTGACGTATTCCAGAAAATTGTTCACCTGCATGGCCGCTACCAGATAATCATCAACCTGGACCTCCAAAAATTCCTCGCCGGAAATAATTTCCCCTCCCAGCCATTTATGCACATCCTTCATGGTCGGTTTGCCCAGGGACGCTACTTCAGGAATCAGATAGCTGAGACAAGCGCCTTCCTCTCTGAATGTACAGCGAAGACCGGCTAGAATCTCTTCCCCATTCTCAACTTCGGCCCTGTTTATGATGGTGGCCAGAATGTCCAGACCCTTTTCCGTAAAGTTGTCAATGGACAGCTGGGTCTGGGCGATTACCTGTTTGGGGGTCTTTCTCTGTCCGTTGGCCACCAGGATTACAGGAGAACCGAGGTTGGCGGCGATTTCAGCATTCATATCGTATTCAAATGCCGAATCCGTGCCCATGAAATCAGTGCCTTCACAAAGGACAAATTCGACTTTTCTTTCCAGAGCCTTATATTTGGAAAGAATTTGCTCCATGAGCAGATAGTGTTTGCCTTGGTTAATCAGGTCTCTGGCCTCTTCCAGGGTATAGGCAAAGGCCTCTTCAGGAGACTGGGGAATCTGGAACCTGGTCAGGATCAAGTGAATGTCATGATCGACTTTGCCCTCCACCCGGGCGTTTATGATCGGCCTGAAAAAGCCCACCTTGCGGATGTTGCGCCTGAGCATCTGCATAAGGCCCAGGCAGACAGCGGATTTGCCGCTTCTTGGTTCGGTATTGATTACATAAAGATTTCTGGCCACCAAAAGCTCCTGATTGTTTGCCGGGATCGAAATTTTGTCTTCAGCAAATTTAAAATATCAAATATTGGCTTTCAATGCAAAAGTAAGGTTGTTTATGTTTAAACAAGACGCTTGCCCAGTGAATTTTTTTGCTGTTCCAGCTTTCCTTAAACTCTCAACTCTTCTTACATTTAAATCGTTTCAGCGTAAATCTCCAGAACGTGCCTGATGGGTATGGAGACGTGCTCCCTGGACATCATGTCCGTAAGCTGCAGCATGCAGGCCGGGCATCCAGTGGCCGCGACGGGTGCGTTGGCGGCGCCAATGGCCCTGGCTTTTTCCAGGCCGATCTCGGTGGACAGCTTGTAATGCTTAAGATTGAAGCTGCCGCCGGACCCGCAGCAGGACGGTCCTCCCGGCAGTTCAGCCACAGTGTGCCTGCCGCCGGCCTCTATCAGACTTCTCGGCTGCGCGGTTATCTTCATGCTGTTGCGCAGGTGGCAGGGATCGTGATAGGCGACCAGGGTCTTTTCAGCCTCACTCTGAAAAGGTTTCAGACCCAGGACATCGACCATGAACTGGCTTACATCCATAATATTGTCCGTAATCACCCGGCCAAGACTTCCCCGGTGATATTCGGGCCAGAGCTTATGCATGGTTGCGGTGCAGGTGGCGCAGGGAGTCACCAGATAATCCCATTTGGCCGCTGAAAAAAGCTCCACGTTCTGCCTGACCAGACTGGAGAAAGCTTCCGCTTCTCCTGAAGAAAGGGCGGGTATCCCGCAGCAGGCCTGTCCGGCCGGCATATATACGCCCACCTGATGGTGCTTGAAGATTTTCAGCGCGGCCTGACCGACTCCCGGATAAATCTTGTCGGTCAGACACCCCGGAAAGAAAGCCACCTTGAGCCCTGACGCTCCCGCGGGAGTATCGACAGAGGGCACCTGTCTGTGCAGAGGTTTACTTGCCAGCTTCTTGAAATGTCTGTCCCGGATCAGGGGTGCGTTGAATCTGGCGCAGGAGCTGCCGATGACCGGATCGGCCTCTTTGCTGAACAGCCCCTGAAAAAGGGCGCTCATGGACAGAAGAGCATTCATCAGTTTGGGGCGGGGAAGCATGCGTCTGAAGATCAGCCTCTGGGACGGACTCAGGCCCATATAGCCGTTCAGGATGGCTCTGGCCCGCAGAAAGATGTCAGTGACCCTGACTCCGGAAGGGCAATTAGCCTCACAGGTTCCGCAAAGGAGGCAGGTATCAATTTTTTCGCGCACCTGGGCCGGGTCTGTGAGCATTTCCCGGGAAAGCCCGGATAGAAGCGCAAGCTTGCCCCTGGTGACATCGGCCTCACGTCCTGTCCTTGCAAACACAGGACACTGGGCCTGACACATTCCGCAGCGCATGCACCGTGTGAGCAGATCGTCCAGTTCCTGCAGCATTCCGGCCAGTCGTTTTATATCAGCCATTATTTTTCTCCGGAATCAGGTCAGAAGTGGTCCGAGCATCTTGCCCGGGTTGAGGATGTTCTTGGGATCCATAACGCTTTTCATCTTTCTGGAATATTCAATTGCAGCAGTACCGTGTTCCAGGTGCATGTACTTGGATTTGGCAAGACCTATGCCGTGCTCACCGGAAAGGGTGCCTCCAAGCGCAAGGGCCTCATCAAAAATCGCGTCTATGGCTTTCTCAACCCTCTCCCATTCAGCCTTGTCCCGTATGTCGGTCAGGATGGTGGGATGCAGGTTGCCGTCACCGGCATGCCCGAAAGTGCCGATGGTCAGCTTGTATTCCCTGGCTATGCGCTTCAGGGCCTGCATCATGTCTGGTATCTTGGAGCGGGGGACAGTGGCGTCTTCCAAAACCGTAGTGGGTTTTACCCTGGCAAGAGCAGGAAGAGCATCCCGGCGGGCCTGCCACACTGCCGCGCGCTGGTCGGCGTCTCTGGCCACGGTTACATTGGCCGCTCCATGCTGTTTGCAGATAGCCTCAACCTGGGAGGCGTCGTCCTCCACCTGGGCAGGATGTCCATCCACCTCGATGAGCAGCAGGGCAGCGGCCTCGGTGTTCAGGCCTGCTCCGCGGAAGTTCTCCACAGTCTTTATGGTGAAATTGTCCATAAACTCCAGGGTGGCCGGAACGATCTTGGCGGCGATAATCGAGGAGACTGTCTGAGAGGCTGCTCCTACATCGTTGAATTCAGCCATCATGGATTTGATGGCTTTAGGCGGAGGAACCAGCTTGAGAATCAGCTTTTCAAAAACCCCAAGGGTTCCTTCGGAGCCCACCATCAGGCCGGACAGATTGTATCCCGTGACGCACTTTACTGTTTTGGATCCTGAATGCACAAGTTCTCCGTTAACATCGAAAAAGTCCACCCCCATAACGTAGTCTTTGGTAACTCCATATTTAAGAGCCCTGAGGCCTCCAGCGTTCTCGGCCACGTTGCCGCCCAGAGTGGATACAGCCTGAGATCCGGGATCGGGCGGGTACAAAAGGCCTTTTGCGGCCACCTGGGCTGCGAACTGTGCAGTAATCACCCCGGGCTGGACCACGGCATAGAGATCGTCTTCGTTTATTTCCAGGACCTTATTTAAAGCGTTGGTCAGACAGACAACCCCGCCGGGAGAGGGAATCGTTCCCCCGGAAAGATTGGTGCCAGCCCCGCGTACAGTAAGCTTAAGACCGTTTTCATTGCACAGCTTGACTACCCGGCCCAGAATCTCTGAGGTTTCAGGGCGGACCACAATGGCCGGACTTACCTGATCCAGGACCGCGGAGTCGTAGGAATAAGCATGCAGATCCGATTCACCGGTCATCACGTTTTCCTGTCCGACCACAGCGGCGAATTCTTTTTGCAGGCTGTCGCTTGGCATATAATGCTCCTTGTTAAACAGCGAAAAAATCTTGTTGGATTTAAGGTTAATAATCAGTGTCTGTTGATTGTTTTCAATCGTAAATTATTAATTATATCAATAATCAATATTTTTTTCCAGAACAACAACCAATAATTTTTCCAGGCCTCTGCTGATAACGCGGAGGCCTGGAGAGATTATTTAATAATTATTACTAATATAGATGAGCAAAAAATACAAAGCTCATCAGGGATGCCATTAATCCAACCACCAGGCCGTAAAGGAGGAATGGCCAGAAGGTCTTTCTGATGATCAGGCCTTCGCGTCCGGAGAGTCCGACCACCGCGCAAACAGCCACAATATTATGAATGCAGACCATGTTTCCGAAACCGCCGCCTACTGCCTGAGCGGCTACGATAATCTGATGCGGCAGCTCAAGCTGGGAGGCCATACCCCACTGGAATTCGGCAAAGAGCAGGTTGGACACTGTGTTTGAACCGGTGATGAAGGCTCCCAGACCTCCGATAAAGCCTGCAAAGAAGGGCCAGGTCTGCCCGGCCACCGCGGCTATGGCTTCAGCCAGCGCCAGAGGCATGGACGGGTACAGATTGGGATTCAGGGCTGCATCCGCAATACCCGAGCCTCTGAATATGGACACCAGGGCCACGGCGAAGAACAGGGCTATGGCCGGGTTTTTGATGCGCTTGATTGCGTCCACCCAGGCGGTTTTGACCTTGCCCGGACTCATCTGGTGAATGAAGACGGTCAGGATGGCCACGAGCATGAAGGGGATAGTCCCCGGCAGGTAAAGCACGGCAAGAGATCCGGTGACACCTTCATAACCCAGAATATCCTGGTAAGAAATGGTTATCCCGGAAAGCCAGGCTTTGAGCGGCAAAGCATCGATGCGGGTCAGAACCAGGATAATACCGATGAGGATGTAAGGAGACCAGGCCTTGAACTGGCTCATGGTCGCCTTGAACTTTCCGCCTTCAATGGCGCTTACGCTGCCTGTCCATTCGGGATCCCACTGTTTTTGAGAACCGAAGGTGAAGACGTCCTTAGGTACGGCAATGCCTCTCTTGGCGCCCATGACCACAAGACCAAGGCCAATGAGCCCGCCGATGAGGGAGGGAAATTCAGGTCCGATGAACCAGGCAAAGATCAGATAGGGCAGGGAAAAGGCCGCGGCAGCGAATACACAGAATTTCCAGGCTCCGAAGCCATCCGACCAGGAGCGATTGGGTCCGAAGATCCTGGTGATGAAGCCGAGCATGAAAATCGGCAGAATAAAGATCATCGGCAGATGCATAAGTGAGGACCATTGTCCGATGAGCATGCCGAAGGATTCATAATCCGCAAAATTGACTCCTCCGCCGGCCACCGCGCCTTCGATCAGATCGCGCAGGAAGCTCAGTCCCAGAATGATCGGCGTTCCTACGGCGCCGAAAGTCACTGGAAAGGAGTTGAATGTCAGACAGATGACCGCCGCGGCCAGTGGCGGAAAGCCCAAAGCCAGCAGCAGTGGCGCGGCCAGGGCGGCAGGAGTTCCGAATCCGGCCGCTCCTTCGATGAATGCAGCGAAGAGAAAGCCGATTATTATGGCCTGCACGCGCATGTCAGGAGAAATATCCTGCATACCGGCCTGGATGGTCTCCATTCCTCCGGAGTCGCGTAGAGTCATGAGGATGAGAATGGCCCCAAAGACAATGATCAGGATGCCTATGGCAGTGATCACACCTTGAATGGACAGGGCCGCGACATAGCCGACAGGCAGCTGCCAGAAGATGACCCCGGCCAGAGCTGCGGCCAGCCAGGATACCGGCATGGCTCTGGTGGCCGGCCAGCGCATGCCCACCATGAGCACCAGGGCGATGGCGATGGGTATCGCCGCCAAAAGGGCCAAAAAAGCGATAGACATGTGTCAATACCTCCTTAACGCTTGAGTAAAAAGTTTATATA
>SLAE01000144.1 GCA_007127015.1 Desulfonatronospira sp.
ACATTTGATGTGGAGCTTATAGCTCCGATAGCCATGGATCCCGGTCTTCGGTTTGCCATTCGTGAAGGCGGCCGGACAGTGGGTGCAGGCGTAGTCTCAGAAATCGTGGAGTAGAAAAATGCGGGTGAATATTCTGCTTTCATGCAGTGGATGCAAAAGAAGAAATTATGCTACAAGCAAGAACAAGAAAAATACCACTTCCAAGCTGGAGCTGAAGAAGTTTTGTCCCTTTTGCGGCAAGCATCTTGCGCACAAGGAAAGCAAGTAGCATTTTAATGCAGGCCAGTAGCTCGAATAGGCAGAGCATCGGACTCCAAATCCGAGGGTTGGGGGTTCAAGTCCCTCCTGGCCTGCCATATATTTTTTATGAGTGATACCGGATGACCAAGAAAAAGAAAAAAGAAAGCACTGAACCTCAAAGCAAGCTGCAGTCCAAATATCAGGATACCAAAGAATATCTTGAAGAGGTCAAAGGCGAACTGAAAAAAGTGACCTGGCCGACGCGCAAGGAGACCTTGAGCACAGCTGTTGCCGTGCTGGCATTGGTAATCATCGTTTCAATATATCTGGGAGTTGCCGATTTTATCTTTTCCAGGCTGGTAGCATTCATTCTTCCGTGATCAAGCCCGTCTTTGTGCTGTGTTCAGGATTTTCCGCTCATCCGTACAGACTGACGCATGACAGTCTGGACATTCTGAAAACCAGCAATGAACGTCTTGAGCGGAAACAAGATCATTTGGTGAAGGAAGTAAATGGAAGAAGAAAAACCAAAGGCTAAATGGTATATTGTACATACCTATTCCGGTTATGAGCAAAGAGTGGAACGGACCATCAAGGAAATGATGCGCACCGGACAGGACCAGGGGCTCATAGAAGATATCGTGGTGCCTACCGAAAAAGTGGTTGAACTGGTCAAAGGGCAGAAGAAAACCTCCACACGAAAGTTTTTTCCCGGTTACGTACTGGTCAGGATGGTCTTTAATGACCACAGCTGGCATTTGATACAGTCCATACCCAAAGTCACCGGATTCATCGGAAGCAAAAACAAGCCCACTCCCCTTACGGAAAAGGAAGCGGAAAAGATTTTGAATACGGTGGAGTCGCGCAAGGAACAGCCCCGCCCCAAATTTTATTTTGCCCGCGGAGATGAAATCAGAGTTATCGACGGGCCTTTCGCTAACTTTAACGGTATAGTGGAAGATGTTAACTACGACAAAGGCAAGCTTAAAGTATCGGTTTCCATTTTTGGAAGGCAGACGCCGGTTGAGCTTGATTTCGTACAGGTATCAAAAAGCTGATAAAAGAGGTGTTATTTAAATGGCCAAAAAGATAATGGCGAAAATTAAACTGCAGATACCGGCAGGGGCAGCCAACCCCTCTCCCCCGGTAGGACCGGCCCTGGGCCAGCATGGTGTGAATATAATGGAGTTCTGTAAGGCGTTCAACGCCAAAACTCAGGAAGACAAGGGCATGGTTATTCCTGTTGTCATAACAGTATACCAGGACAGATCTTTTACATTCATTACCAAGACGCCGCCGGCTCCGGTGCTGTTGAAGAAGGCGGCCAAACTGGACAAAGGTTCAGGAGAAGCCAAAAAGGTCAGGGTTGGAAAAGTCACCCAGGACCAGGTTGAGGAAATCGCCAGAATGAAGATGCCGGATTTAACAGCCAGAGACCTGCAGTCGGCCAAAAAAACCATCATTGGTACGGCCAAGAGCATGGGCATTGAAGTAGAAAAATAATTCTTAACAGGGGAAAACAGGCTATGCCAAAGCGTGGAAAAAAATATCTCGAAGCCAGAAAAAATTTTGATGCCACCCAAAAAGTGCCGGTTAATGAAGCGGTTCAGATGGCTCTACAGGCTTCTTACGCAAAATTTGACGAAACAGTGGATGTTGCCGTCAGGCTGGGGGTCAATCCCAAACATGCGGATCAGATGGTACGCGGCGCCTGCAGCCTGCCGCACGGACTGGGAAAAGAGATCCGTGTAATCGCGTTCTGTAAGGGTGAGAAGGAAAGCGAAGCCCTGGAGGCAGGAGCGGAAACAGCTGGTGGGGAGGAACTCGTCGAAAGGATCAAGGGGGGATGGCTTGAGTTTGATAAGGCAGTCGCCACCCCGGACATGATGGCCCAGGTAGGCAAGATCGGCAGAATTCTGGGGCCGCGAGGACTTATGCCTAACGCCAAGACCGGTACTGTGGGCTTTGACCTTGGAAATATCATCAAAGAACTGAAAGCAGGCAAGGTTGAATTCAAGGTTGACCGTTCCGGAATCATCCACTCTCCTTTAGGTAAAGTCTCCTTTGGTCCCGAAAAAATAATCGACAACCTGAAGGCTTTGGTGGAAACGCTTCAAAAGCTTAAGCCCGCTTCAGCCAAGGGTACATATTTCCGGGCCATGGCATTGTCCACCACCATGGGACCAGGAGTAAGAGTCGATTCCACAACGCTTCGCGAGTTCTTAAAATAGAATTTTATTGAATAAGATATTGATTTCCCGGCATAGATACGCTCTTAAATCGCATTTTATTAATGGCTTTTTCTGGAAGTTATGCATTTAATGAGCAGTAACAACTTGAATCTGTCGGTTCTTTCTCCCGGGAGCTATACGTATTAATCAAATTTTAAATGAGTCAGAGACAACAGGCGGGCAAGTACCCTTAATTTCCTGTCGAGACCGCTTTGGCTCTTATCTTACAGATAAAGAGAGGTGATAATGTGCAAAGAGAGGAAAAAGGCAAAATAATCAAGGAACTGCAGGACCAGGCCAACAGGGCGGTTATTGCTGTGGTTACAGATTTTCAGGGAATGAATGCCGAGGAGATAACAGAGCTTCGCAGAAACCTGAGGGAAAATAACATTGAATTTCGCGTGGTCAAGAACACCTTGGCCAGAATAGCCCTGGACGGTTCACCGCATGCGGCTATCAAAGACAGATTCAAGGAATGTTGCGCGATTGCTTTCGGTTATGACGACCCAGTGACACCGGCCAAGGTTCTGGTCAACTTCGAGAAGAAAAGCAAGAAGTTCAAAACCAGATTTGCCAGCCTTGAGGGCAGATATATGGAAGCGGCAGCAATGAAGGAGCTATCCGAACTGCCCGGCCGTGACGAGCTTATGGCCAGAATGCTGGGAACTATGAATGCTGTACCCACAGGTTTTGTTTCTTTGTGTGCCAACCTTGTCAGAGGACTGATGAACGTCCTGGACGGCATAAAGGAACAAAAGGAAAATCAAGGTAAATGAGCCAAAGTTAACAATTTCAGGAGGAATCATGTCAGATATCACCAAAGAACAGGTAATTGAATTTATTTCCAATATGACAGTACTCGAGCTTTCCGAATTCATCAAGGAGCTGGAGGAGAAATTTGGAGTCTCAGCTGCAGCTCCTGTGGCGGCAATGGCTGCAGGACCTGCCGGAGCCGGCGCTGAAGCAGCTGCAGAAGAAGAGGAACAGACCGAATTCGACGTTATTTTGAAGGAAGTTGGAGGAAACAAGATAGCTGTGATCAAAGCCGTTCGCGCCTTGACCAACCTTGGGCTTAAAGAAGCCAAAGCCAAGGTTGATGAATTGCCTTCAGCAATAAAAGAGGCCGTATCCAAGGATGACGCAGCCGAAGCCAAAAAGCAGCTGGAAGAAGCAGGCGCCACAGTGGAAGTTAAATAGCGGAAGATGATAACCGCGCGCTTCGCTATTTCAGAAATCTGCTTCAGGAAATGAAATATTTTAAGTCCCGGGAGGTCTTGTTAAATAACAAAAATTGATTTTATTCGGGACAAACAGAGAAGTTGTCAATTTTTGACTTTTGGCAAATATAACTTATTGAGTTTAGAGGGTGCAAAACCTAAAGGGATAGTTGTGCCCTCTGAACTTTTTTATATTTTTTAAAATGTTTTCTCCGTTCAGGGCACACACAATAGATAATGATTCAATTTATTATTTAACGCTGTATAAGACCTTCCTGCAATTTTTTGTTGTTGGCTGGTCTTGTTCAGTTTTTAGGGACATTAAATACTAATCATGGACGCTCCACTTGAACGTGCATGGCTGAAAGTTTTCAGTTAAACAGTTTTCATCAGGTAGTGATTTCTTTTCATATATTAGATCCGATCAAAGCGATATTCCATAATTAACTGTAAAATCTATCTGAATGCGATTACTTAATATTCCTTTTAGTGAAAGCAGACTTTGCTGTTTCCGCCTGGAATAAACTGGTATTAGCATCCGCCAGGAAAAACCTTCCGGATGTAAACCAATACATTATGCGAGGAGAAAATGGGATTATTTACCAAAAATTTTGGTCAAATTAAATACACGCTGGAAGTGCCGCATCTTTTAAAACTGCAGCTTGATTCGTATTACAATCTTTTACAGGAACTTGCGGATCCTGTTAACCGTGAAGATAAGGGTCTGGAAGGAGTGTTTCGTTCTGTTTTTCCCATTGAGGATTTTAATAAATCCGCAACTCTTGAATATGTCAGTTATGAAATAGGACAGCCCAAATATGACGTTACGGAATGTCTGTCCAAAGGATTAACATACGAAGCACCCATAAGGATCAAGGTCAGACTGATCGTTTACGATGTGGATGACGAGACAGGAAAACGCACCATCCGCGATATTAAAGAACAGGATATATATTTCGGCACTTTGCCGCTGATGACAGGAAAAGGCACGTTTATCATCAATGGCACTGAAAGAATTATTGTCAATCAGCTTCAAAGATCTCCGGGAGTTATATTTGAGCATGATTCAGGGAAAACTCATGCCAGCCGTAAGGTGCTGTACAGTTCGAGAATCATACCCATGCGCGGTTCATGGCTTGATTTCGAGTTCGACCCAAAAGACTACCTATATGTGCGCATCGACCGGCGGCGCAAAATGTATGTAACCATTCTGCTTAAAGCCCTGGGGATGTCCGAAGAGGATATCATTAATTATTTCTATGAGAATGAGGAGCTTAAGTTCAAGGACAACAGGGTTTTTCGCAAGGTCAAGGTCGATCATTACCGCAAAGAGAATGCATATGCCGATGTCCTCGACGAAGAAGGCAACGTGCTGGTAAAAAAAGGCAAGCCCATAACCAAAAGGGCCTGGAAGGCCATGGCCAAAGGAAATAATTACCTGGAAATCGATCAGGAAACCTTATATTCACAGTTTCTGGCCAATGAACTGGTGCATCCGGAGACAGGAGAAATACTGGCGGAAATCGGTGATATCCTGAGCCCGGAAGTGATGGAGAAAATTTTTGCAAACGGCATAGAGGACGTTCAAATCCTTTATACAGCCGGTCAGGATGTCTCATCATCTCTTCGGGACACACTCAAACTGGATAAGACTACGGATCAAATGGATGCGCAGGTGGAGATCTACAAGCGACTGCGCCCCAGTTCACCACCAACTCCTGAGATAGCCTCCAGCTTTTTCGACAACCTGTTCAGAAATTCCGACTATTATGATCTGTCTCCTGTTGGACGCTATAAGCTGAACAGCAGACTGGGGCTGGACCTGCCTGTCGATCACCGGACACTGTCCAATGAAGACATTCTCAGAGTTGTCAAACATCTGATCAAACTCAAGGATTCGCATGGCCCTGCCGACGATATTGATCACCTGGGCAACCGGAGAGTCCGGCCTGTCGGAGAACTGGTGGAGAACCAGTACCGTATCGGTCTTGTGCGCATGGAGAGAGCGGTTAAGGAGCGCATGAGCCTTCAGGAAGTGGCAACTCTTATGCCTCACGATCTGATCAATCCCAAGCCGGTGACCGCGGTGCTCAAGGAATTTTTCGGAACTTCACAGCTTTCGCAGTTCATGGATCAGACCAATCCTTTGTCAGAGGTCACCCATAAAAGACGATTGTCAGCCCTTGGACCTGGCGGGCTTACCAGGGAAAGAGCCGGATTTGAAGTCCGCGATGTTCATCCCAGCCATTACGGACGGATCTGCCCTATTGAAACTCCTGAAGGGCCGAACATCGGTCTGATCGTTTCACTCACCACTCATGCCCAGGTCAATGATTACGGTTTTATCGAAACACCTTACCGCATAGTTAAAGACGGACAGGTTACGGATGAGATTACCTATCAGGATGCTTCCCTGGAGGCGGATGAGGTTACCGCCCAGGCTAACGCTCCATTAGACGAAGAAGGCAGGTTCACCTCCGAGCTGATCACCGCCAGGATGCACGGAGAACTGAACCTTGTATCCAGGAATGAGGTTTCTTTGATGGACGTATCACCCAGTCAGATCGTGTCCATCTCAGCCTCACTCATCCCTTTTCTGGAGCACGACGACGCCAACAGGGCTCTTATGGGGTCGAACATGCAGCGCCAGGCAGTGCCGCTGCTGCGTCCGGAACGCCCCCTTGTCGGTACAGGAATGGAGGGTATTG
>SLAE01000130.1 GCA_007127015.1 Desulfonatronospira sp.
AAGTGATCATCGATCACGCTGATCACAGTGCAACCATATTTCTGGCGTTTGATCCCGGACCCAGGGCCTTCTTCGGGAAAACCGAGATCACCGGGTTGGACCGGGTCAAACCCGATTTTATTCGGGAAAAAATTCCGTGGGATGAACAGGATGAGTTTCAGTCTCCTAAAATGGATGACCTGCGTCGCGAACTGACTGCCACCGGACTTTTTTCCATTGTCGAGGTCAATCACGCCCGGGCACTGGAAGAAGACCGCAAGCTGCCCATGTACATCTGGGTCAGGGAAAGACCTCCGAGAACTGCCAGGGCTGGAGTCGGTTATCAGTCGGATATTGGCCTGGAATTCAGGTTAGGCTGGATGCACAGAAATCTTTTCGGAAGGGGTGAAAATCTGGACATAGCCCTGAATCTATCTGAAATAGACAGATCCCTGGAAACAACTTATATCATTCCCAGTTTCCTGCGCCCGGATCAGAGTCTGACGCTCAGGGCCGGCTATGTGGAAGAATTTTTTGATGCCTATGATTCAACAAGTCTTCTCACCTCGGCCATGCTTGAACGCCGTTTGACTGAAGAACTTTCCGTAGGAGCGGGAGTGGGTTATCGTCTGGCCCGTGTGGAGCAGTTTGACGAAACAATTGATCTTGGGCTGCTTTTCTTTCCCGGAGACCTGCTCTACGATAACCGCGATGACGTTCTGAATCCCTCACAGGGTCTGCGCTTCAACCTTCGGCTTATTCCTTTTCTGGACACATTGAATTTCGACAACATGTTTCTGAAATCTTATGCAAGTTTAAACAACTATTTTGAGCTTTTGCCGGATAAAAGAATAATTTTTGCCACTCGTGTGGCCTATGGTGCAATAGGTGCGGAGTCTCTGGATCGGGTTCCACCGGATGAGCGCTTTTATGCCGGAGGAGGTGGTTCCATTCGCGGCTATCCATTTCAAAAAGTGGGACCTTTAGAAGACGACGAACCCATTGGAGGGCTTAGCCTGATTGAAATCAATACTGAGCTTAGATTAATGGTTACCCGCAGATCAGGAATTGTTCTGTTCGTGGACGGAGGACAGGCTTACAGAAATGCTTATCCGGATCTTACTGAAAACCTTTTGTGGGGTGCGGGTCTAGGCTACAGGTACCATACTGATTTTGGACCCCTGAGAATAGATGTAGCTGTTCCTCTTGACCGCAGAAGAGACATTGATGACGCCTTCCAATTCTACATCAGTCTTGGCCAGGCCTTTTAGGAGGAACCAGCAAATATCATAGAACGACGTAAACAGTTGATATTAAAGCCTGTATTGTAATGAAAAAAATTATCCTGCGCATCATCCTGGCTCTGGGCCTGCTTCTTCTTCTCGTTTTGATTCTTATTGGTGCAGGGCTGGCCTGGATTCAAACCGAGTCCGGACAGAAGCACCTGGAGAGCAGCCTGAACCGGATAATGGACTGGGAGGATGGACGTGTAGAGATTAATGGAATTTCCGGTCGCATCCCTTTTAATGTACGTGTGGATGAAATTTCTGTACATGATCTGGACGGGCCCTGGCTCGATATTTCGCAAGTCAGGCTGCACTGGTCATTCAGGCAGCTTCTCCAGAGAAATCTGCATGTTTTTGAACTTGGAGCTGTAACCCTGGATCTGCATCGCCTGCCTCGGACAGAGCCCGAAGAAGAGGAAGAAGAAGAAAGAGAAATCCCTGAAGAGTTTACCTGGGAGTGGCCTCTGCCCACTTTGAATATTGAGAGATTGTATTTGGAGAGGGCCAGGATTGATCAGGAGGCTTTCGGCGAAAAAGCTGAATTTAACCTTGAAGGTCAATTTCTGGTAAGACAGCATGGCTTTACCAGAGCTTTTCTTGAGCTTGAACGGCTGGACAGGACCGAAACACGGCTGCACCTGGCTGCTGAACTTGGCCATGAGGCTCAATACCTGGATATTGACCTGAGCTTCTACGATTCAGCCACCCTATCTGCCTGGTTTCCGGAAAACAACCTGCCCCGGGTCATTGAGGTCAGCCTCAGCGGCCGGGGAGCTCTGGACGACTGGCCAGGCAGGCTGAGCATAATTGGAGAGGATATTTTCGGCGCTGAACTGGCCATTCATCTGCGAACCCTTGAAGACAAGCTTTTCCTGAATACAGTGGGGGATTTACATGCTGCCCCGGAACTTGTCCCAGATCCCCTGAGAAACTATCTTGAGCACCCTCTTTTTCTGGATGCAAGCCTGAATTTTGATCTGGAATTTAGCAGGCTCCACCTTGAAAATATCGAGCTGAATTCTCCTGAACTCTCTCTTAATGCAGACGTCGCGCTCAACCTGGAGGAAATGCACATTCAGGGCCTTGCCAGACTTGAACTGAGTGACATCAATCCGCTGATCGCTCCTGCTGATTTTGTCTCCTATGATCCGGCACTGCTTTATGCTGACTTTCACGGTCCGATCGATTCTTTGAAAATAGCAGCTGAAATTTTTCTGGGACGGCTGCACGGTCATGATTTTTATCTGAGCCGGGCGGGCATTGAAGCCGAAATGGAAATTCTGAGTAATGATGACAAAATCATTGCCGCCAGAGGAATAGCGACGCCAGAAGGTCTCAATTACCCTTTGTATCCAGAATTGCCTGAGGATTTAATCCTTGATTTTGATCTCGATTATTCCAGACCGTCTGTTCTGAATCTTCACGAGTTAAATATCAGCGCTCCGGATCTGGTAATTCATGCCAGCGGGCTCATGGATCTTGAATCCATGCGCTTTGCATCCGATCTTTCCGCGCGGACCCAGGCTGTGGATAAATATCTGCCTGCAGATATAATAAAAGACCTTGGTATTGAGGGCGGACTTGATCTGCGGGCTGAAGCAGCAGGAAACATCCAGGATGACCATTATGATCTCCGGGGTTTGATCTCAGGCAGGACGCTGTCCATGGATGATGAACTGCTTAACGCCCTAATGGGCCGGGAACCCCTGTTAAATTTTGATCTCTCGTATGGACCTCAACAGGAACTGGATGTGCGCGAGTTAACGCTGCAAACAGCTGAACTGGACCTTTTCGCTTCAGGGCTGATCCACCTGCAGCAGCGATCCCTTGACGTTCAGGCCCGGGCCGAAGTTCCTGATCTTGGATTTTTAAGTCAAATCCTGGAACAGGAGATGGCCGGCTCTCTTTCCGCGCAGGCCCTGGCAAACGGAGTATTTGACGAGCTGGATATTATCCTGCACACGGATCTGAGAGGTTTTATTCCTGATCAGGACATTCCGGAGATGGACATCCACGCTGTTTTGGACTCTTTTTACACTCCAGAGCTTTTTACCGGCAACGCCAGGTTGAACCTGTCTTCCGAGCCGGGTGTTCTTGACGCGCAGGCTGATTTTACTCTTCATGAAGACAGGGTGGTTCTTTCCAGAATCAATGCTTCAGGCCTGGATGTCAGACTGGACGGCCAGGCGGATCTGGATCTGGAAACATATCTGATTGCCGGGAGATTCGATTTATTCATCAATGAGCTTCATGATATTGCCGCCCTGACCGGCATCGAAGCATATGGACATGTTGAGGCCGTGGTGTTTCTTGAACCTCGGGAAGACAAACAGGACATGCTCCTGGAGCTTGAAACCATGGACTTCATTACTGAAGGGCTGGCGGTTTTCCGGCTAAGCGTTGAAAGTAGAATCCTCGACCTTTATACTGATCCATATATTGAAGCCGGTCTGGAACTGGCAGGAATGGATGCCGGCCCTGTTTATGCGAGTTCCATCAGAACAATACTCAGCGGCAGCATGCAGGAGCTGAACATAGAGGCTGAATTCGACGGCCAGGCAATGCACCCTCTGCAGCTGAGCACAGATATCAGTTATGCGTTCTTGGATGATGAACATGAAATAATTCTTCATACATTGCAGGGCAGATACGCGTTTGATGAATTTTATCTGCAGGAGCCCGCAACTTTGGTTCACATGGAAAATGAAACAAGGTTCAGCCGGTTAAGCATCAGATATGGCCCTGGACTGCTCAAAGCACATGGTCATCTTGGCCCTGAAGAAGTACAGATGAGAGCGGCACTCGAGAATTTTCAGCTTAGTCAGATTCCACTTCCTGTTTTTGAAATTCTTGAAGGCAGATTGTTTGCCGAGATGGACATCGTTGGTCCTGTGGATTCACCCAGAGCATCCGGCTGGATTGCGGTTGAGGATGTAAGGTCCCCGCTTGCGAATCAGGAGGAAATCCCCGGCATTGACTTATGGGCCAGAGCGGGACTTGGAGAAAATGAGCTGGATCTGGAGGTTATTCTCCGGGAAGCCCGAACTCAGATCCTGTCTCTGGAACTGATCATGCCCGCAAATTTCAGCCTTGACCCCGCGGCTTTCGAATTTCCTGATCCTGCTCCGGTGCATGGTTCTCTTGTTTCCAGCCTTGACCTGGCCACAATCACCTCAATAATTTTTCCTCCGGACCAGACCCTTACCGGACAGCTGACCGCAGACCTGGATATTTCCGGATATCTTGATCATCCCGTTTTAAACGGAAACATTGAGCTTGAAGACGGCATTTTTGAGCATGTAACGGCAGGGGTTTACATTACCGATATCAATGCCTTGATCAGGGCGCATGATGAGCTTGTAATCCTGGAAGAATTAAGAGCCTCTGACGGAAGAAATGGACGCATCCGGGGTCAAGGCGTTCTGGATCTTGATCTGGAAGCCAATCTGCCCTGGCATTTTGATCTGGAAATCCAGCAAGCCAGGATCCTGCGGCACCAACTAGCCATAGTTGACATGGAATCCGGAATTTTGAGCATACGTGGAGATTCTGCTCAGGCAGAAGCAGTGGGACGCCTCGACTTCAGCCGCATCGACGCTGAATTGCCCAGAGCAACCCCTCCAGAGGTAGTACACCTGGAAGTAACGGAAATTAATGTTCCGGAAGAAGATCTTCCTCCTCCGCCTTCGCCTGTGGATCTGGCTGATTACCCGGTGCATCTGGACATTGAGCTTAATTTTCCAGCCCGTGTTTTTGTCCGCGGCAGAGGTCTTGATTCTGAATGGGGAGGACATCTGCATGTTGTCGGATTGGCCCATGAACCTTCGGTCCGTGGGGAGCTGAACGTGATCAGGGGCAGGTTGACTTTTCTGGACCGCAGATTTGATCTGGACACTGATTCATTTATTTTTCTGGACGGCGCCCATCCGCCGGATCCCATACTGGAGCTGACCGCACATCTTCGACACAGAGACAGGGATGTTATTGTCCGGGTTTTTGGTCCTGCTTCGAGACCTCAGCTGGACCTAAGTTCTGATCCGCCTATGCATGAAGATGAAATTCTTGCCTGGGTTCTCTTTGGACGCGATCTGGCCGGTCTTACGCCGTTTCAGGCCATCACCCTGATTAATGCCGTACGCACCCTGGCCCTCGATGAGCCCGGACCGGGTCTGCTGGACCAGATGCGCTCTTTTATCGGGGTGGATGATATCGATATCATCCGGGATCCTGAAGAGGGCCACACTCAGTTCGGACTTGGCAGGTATGTCCATGAGCGGGTGTATGTTCAGTTCAGGAAAGGAACAGCTCCAGGAACGGATGAGGTCATAGTCCAGATCGAGCTGACTCCGAGAATTACTCTTGAGGGGAACGTGGAATCCGACGCAGAGGGAGAAGTGTTTATCTTCTGGAAGCGGGATTATTGATCCCATGCCTGCTCTGCAGCAGCATACACTTGATCAGAGCCTTTCATCCTGAATCCAGGAAACATGTTCTGCAACCGGATTCTTCAGCAGGATGCTGATTCATGCACGAACTGGGTTTCAGTTCAGCCGGTAAAACCATCCGTACATACTCCCTGCTCAGAATATCCAGCAATTACTTAATGTTCTGCTCCAAAAATTTAATTTACACTTCAATTAGATCCAAGCTGTCAATACATACTTCAGCTGTCTGACAAACTTATTCCTTATCGAATAAATCCTGCAATTCTCATCATTGTTGTAATTCTCAGCTAATTCCAGAAGTTTATAATATCAATCATTATTACTTTTACTGGCTGAAACTTTTGATTCATTATATCTTTACCCAAGTATTCAGCTATAACAACAAATATTTTTTCATTTACGGATTATTGTGAAAAAAAACACAAAATTTTTGGCTCAAAAAAAAATTATGTTAAAAATTTCCTTTTTTGTATTGACATATCATTACACTCTTGATTATGCCTGTCATCAACTTTGCCTAAGATCATGGTCCGGTTGTTCCGTTCTTAAATGTTTAACTTTAAGGAAGCCGTCATGAGTGTTTCTTGGCTGCATGTAGCAATACTCTATTTTTTCATTGTTGGTATTATCGCTTTTGCCGTTATTCCTTTCCTTCTGTCTCGCCTTCTTGCTCCCAGGTATCA
>SLAE01000098.1 GCA_007127015.1 Desulfonatronospira sp.
AACCGCTACCATGTGATCTGCAGCAATTTTCTTGGAGGCTGTAAAGGAACCACCGGACCTGCGGACATAGATCCGGCTACAGGCAGACGCTTTGGTCTCAAGTTTCCTTTTTACACGGTCAAGGATATGGTCAAGGTCCAGAAATGGCTGCTTGATTATCTGGGAATTGAAAAACTTCTCGCTGTTATCGGCGGGTCACTTGGCGGAATGCAGGCCCTGCAGTGGTCAATCAGCTATCCGCATACCATCAGGGGAGTAATACCCGTAGCCGCAACCGCGCGTTTGTCTCCCCAGGCCATTGCCTTCAACGAAGTCGCCAGGCAGGCCATCATGAGTGACCCTTCCTGGAACTACGGCCTCTATGAACCGGAAATGCAGCCGGAAAGCGGGCTTGCACTGGCCAGAATGATCGGCCATATCACCTATCTTTCGGAAAAGGCCATGCTGCGCAAATTCTCCAGGCGGATGATCAACGGAACAGAACCAGGCTTTAAACTGGAGGCTGATTTTCAGGTGGAGAGCTATCTGCACCATCAGGGCAGCACTTTCGTAAAACGATTTGATGCCAATACTTATTTATACATCACCAGGGCCATGGATTATTTTGATCTGCACCAGGAATACGGCAATCTGAAAAAAGCTTTTGAACTATGCACAGGTTCTTTCCTGATCATCTCTTTTACCAGTGACTGGCTTTTTCCACCGGTCCAGTCCCAGGAACTGGTTAAGGCGTTGCGTCAGGCCGGCAAAAACGTCTCTTACTGCAACATTGGCAGCGACCAGGGTCATGATGCCTTTTTGCTGCCAGGCAACCGTCTGGGTGATGTGCTCTCGGGTTTTTTGACCAGACTGGAAAAGGAGAGCTAGATTGACCGCTCGAGACGACAAGGTCCGCTTTGACTGGCAAAAAAGCCTGCCCCGCGACAGAGAACTTGACCCTTTGATCATGGACATTGCCAGACCCGGAGAAAGAGTGCTTGATCTGGGTTGCGGCCGGGGTGAACTGCTGACCAAATTAAAACAGGAAAAACAGGTCCGCGAACAGGGAATCGAACTCAATGCCGAACATGTGGCCGACTGTCTGGCCCGGGGACTGTCCGTAATCCAGGCTGACCTGGAGGAAGGCCTTAATGATTTTCTAGGTGATTACTTTGATCTGGTCATACTCAATCAGGTCCTGCTCACAGTCAAAAATCCGCTGACTCTTCTCCAGCAGTCCCTGCGCATAGGTCAGCGGGTTGTGGTCACTTTTCCCAATTTTGCTCACTGGCGCATAAGACTGAAGCTGATGTTTGAGGGCCGTCTGCCCGTAAATCAAACCCTTCCCTACAAGTGGTATGAAACCCCGGAAATAAGGGTAACCACTATTAAGGAATTTCAGGAACTTTGTCTGGAACTTCAAGTAGAGATCCTTGAACAGCGTTTTTTCCAGCTTAACTACCTGATGCATAACCGCAGGATCAGTTTCTGGCCCAATTTTCGCTCTACTGTTGCTCTTTTCTGCCTCAGACAAAACAATTCTTTTGCTCAGCAGTAAATATTAAAATAGTGCATATACTAAGCCCCGCCCGATACGTGCTTGTGCCGGCAAATATTTTTTACATGGCTTTTGTTTGCCCTCCCGCTTGAGATTTGCTATGAATAATTCATGCTTAACCGGTTTTTCATGCTCTGGGATGAGTCTCATCTCTGGGGGGTAATGCTTTGGAGGGCTCTCAAGGACCTGAATATCCCCTTTACCATCATCGACTCAGGCCTGATCAAAGAAGGGATACTGCAGAAAAATCCTCCTGCCGGGCTGCTGGTTCCAGGAGGATGGTCAAGGTTGAAATCAGACAATCTGGGCCGAAAAGGTTTGAGCATGATCAGGGAATACATTTTTTCCGGAGGCAGATACCTGGGTATCTGTGGAGGTGCAGGTCTTGGGCTTAGATCCACTTCGGAATCTCCTTATCTGGATTTTTGTTCCTGGACCAGAAAAACCATTCAAGTCCGTCTTCCGAATTTCAGCGGTCACCTTCGATGCCGTGTTGCTCTACCCGGTTGGAGCCGGAGCCGCACGGATATCTTTCTGCCTGTATGGTGGCCGGCTCAGTTTGAATACCATGCGGAAAAGCCGGGACAGGTTGATGTCCTGGCCACTTATCTGGAGCCGGGAAGTGATTTCTGGACCGCGGATCTGCCTTTCAGCGATCTGAACAATATGGATTTATCAAGATGGGAAGGTATTTACGGCATAAATCTGGATCCTGATCTGCTGGCCGAAGAGCCCTGTATCATCCATGGCAGGCTTGGCAGCGGGGAATACGTATTGAGCTATTCCCACCTTGAAACTCCGGGATCTGTGCAGGCCAATCGGTTGCTTGCCGAACTGCTGTATAACTGGATGAACCGGGAACTTCCCGAAGAGGGGATGCACAAGGTTTTTGACTGGGATCTGCGAGCTCCTGATCCTGTCTGGGATGAAGATTCGCTGTTGGCGGCCAGACAGGGACTGGAAGAAATCATTGAACTGGGCAGAATCCATTTTTTGCTGTATTGGCGCACTCCCTGGCTTCTGGGCTGGCGCAGGGGAGTTCCTGGTGGCGCGCTTAATTTTTTGTATGCCATGATCAGTTTTGCTCTGCATCAACAACCCAATGAGCAGGCTCTGCTCTACTGGAAGAACAAAAAGCGGGAATTCAAACAAGACGCCGTTTTGTTTCAAATGCGGCTGAAGGACTATATGACCAAGGAACGTCTGGCATTAGCTCTTGCACCCTCCTCGCCGGAATCAAGCTCGGATCTTGATTTGCAGAAAGAAAAACTTGAATTGTTCGGCCGATTTCCTGGTTACGGCGGTCTTTATGCCCGGTTGATCCGGCCACTGGACCGCCTGCTGTTTTTAATGGGCCCCTGATTATTTGCCAGACAGGAACAAAGCTACCCCTGAAAATAACTGTAAAATTCCGGATGAACCTTGATCACTACCTCATCGTTTTCTTCCAGAGTGACCACTTTTTCCGGCATTAATCCCACATCCAGGGCCATATCTTCTATCCTGGCCTTTTCTTTTTTTGCCTTTTCGCTCATGATGTCAAAGCGGGCCACTTCAATCCATTTCTCCATAATCTTTACTCCTTAATATGACTAAATCTTAACAGGTTCTGATAAATTATCTGTATTCAACCGGCCAGGCAGTGCATCTTCGACAAGGTGCGTATCCTGCATAAAAAGCCTCGCGCAAAGAAGACAGTTCTTGAGCGTTTCTTTCAGATATCCTTTGTCCGTAGCCGCATTCAGGATGGTGAAAGCGTTTGCTGCGCCTGTTTCCCATCCAGGCCTCTATCTCCGGGGCCAGGGCAAGTACTTCCGGCCAGAATCCCAGACCCTTGTCGATCGCTCTTTGCTGTGCCCTTAAGATCCGGTCTGAAAGATCAGGGTCCTGATCAGGATGAGGATAATAAAAGGCCATGCCTTCCTGAACCAGCAAAATATTGATGTTTTCTCCAGATGGCAGATAAACATATGCCAGGGTCCGTCCATAATGATCTTTAGGAATCTGGCCGGTTCTTAAAGTCAGGGTTCTGCCCCTGACCAGATCCTCAAGCCTTTGTGTCGCCTCCCGGGCAAAGTACTGGGCAGGGTCGTCGTTGTATCCGGTTTCAGGAGCATCTATGCCTTTAAGCCTGATCACCTCCCTGTCTTCAAGTATCAGGGTGTCTCCGTCGGGAACCCAGGCCACTCTGACCTGGCGCACATCCGCAAGGGCAAGTGAGCAGCTGATAACAATGCTCAAGAAAGCGAGGAAAACCGATCTTTCTGTCAGGCGCCTGACTGTCATCAACTTCATAATGCCTCCCCTGTTCACGCTATGCTGACTTTAATGAATAAGCACCGGTTCATCCATTGGATTCTGGAAACCATACATGTAAAAAAAGACCGGCCCTTCCCGGCAGCTGAACTGGATTCTTCCTGAATTAAGGAACTTCAGCGCGCGGTCGGGAAAGGCCGGACATTATTATTGTTTTTCCACGCAATGGCGCATAGCAGGATTTTTAGCTTTCGTAGTATGTCTTAAGCGAAGAACTGCGAACCGGATGCCTGAGCTTGCGCAATGCCTTGGCTTCAATCTGTCTGATGCGCTCCCTGGTCACATTGAACAGTTTGCCTACTTCCTCCAGGGTGTGATCAGATTTTTCACCGATACCAAAGCGCTTGCGCAGTACCTGCTCCTCCCGGGGAGTAAGTTCTGCCAGGACCATGGCAATCTGCTCGGACAATTTGGAGCTGACCACTTCATCAGCCGGTGCCACTGCTTTTTTATCTTCAATAAAATCACCCAGACTGGAATCTTCCTCATCTCCGATGGGTGTTTCCAGCGAAATGGGTTCCTTGGCGATTTTGAGCACTTTCTTGACTTTCTCCAGAGGATAGTCCATGCGCTCCGCGATTTCCTCCGGGCTGGGATCCCGGCCCAGTTCCTGAACCAGGTATCTTGAAGTGCGCACCAGCTTGTTTATGGTTTCTATCATATGCACCGGAATGCGGATGGTCCGGGCCTGATCGGCTATGGCTCTGGTGATGGCCTGTCTTATCCACCAGGTGGCATAGGTGGAGAATTTGTATCCGCGCTGATACTCGAACTTGTCTACGGCCTTCATCAGTCCTATATTGCCTTCCTGAATCAGGTCCAGAAACTGAAGCCCCCGGTTTGTGTATTTCTTGGCAATGCTCACCACCAGTCTAAGATTGGCTCTGATCAGTTCCTGCTTGGCTTTCAAGGCTTCCTGATTGCCCTTGTGTATTCTCCACAGGATTTCTTCAAGCTCGTAAACATTGTGCATGCATCTTTGCTGCAGTCTCTCCAGTATTTCCATCTTGCCGTAAATGAGCTCCTTAAAGGAAAAAAGCTCATCCACGGTCATATTCAGCCGGTCAGCTGCAGCCACCGGGTTGATTTCCCGCTGATCCAGCCGACGCAGGAGCTGATGCAACTCCTCCTGGGACATGCCCAGAGACAGAATATAAGCGCTTAGATCCCTTTGACAGTTGTACATCTGGCGCACATAGTCGTTGACCGTTTCAATGATGCGGTCGATCAGAGTTTTTTCCAGCTTGATGTGTTTGAGATGCTCCACGATTTCGTATTTGTAATCCAGAATCTTCTTCTGCTGTCCGTATACCCGGCGGTCCAGTCTGGCACATTCATTGAGCTTTTCATAAATGCCCCGGCGTTTTTTATAGATAATTTTTATCTCGTCCAGCAAGACGATTACACGTTCGCGCTGGTTCATCTCTTCTTCAGTGGGATCATCTTCTTCAATAGTTTTAACTACGTCTTTGAGCTTGACCTTTTCCTTCTTCAGATCCTCGCCCACCTGAATCAGTTCTTCAATAGCCACCGGCACTTCCACCAGGGAATAAAGAACCTCCATCTCGCCGGCTTCGATTTTTTTGGCGATGACCACTTCCCCTTCCCGGTCCAGAAGACCGACCGCACCCATTTCCCTCAAATAGGTTCGAACCGGGTCATTGCTTCTGGACACTGCCTCAGCGGTACTGTCCAGCCTTTCCATGTTCATGGCCAGGCTTTCGGCCAGTGAATTGGAATCGTCAGGAGTCAGTGCCAGAGGCTTGCCGGCTTTGCCGTCCACAATGGCTATGTCCAGCTGGTCGAAGATGGATATGATCTCTTCAACCTGTTCCGGGGTGGTCACATCCGAAGGCAGAGCCTTGTTGATCTCATCAAAGGTCAAAAAGCCCTTCTTCTTGCCTTCGGCAATCAAAGCCTTAATTTGTTGAACATCCTTGATGCTGCGCATTATACCCCCTATTCAGAAACATATATATGTTTAGATCCGCCGTTTAACATCTGACGGATAATTATTATTATTCATCATGTAACGCTTGGTTATAACGGAAACTAAACACCCCGCAGGCATTCGCTTTCCGTATACCAATTTTTCCACAATGGAAAATCATTATCTCCTAAGGAAAACTGCTGGCTTTCGTTCCGAAAAGAAAATTTTCTTTGGTATGAAGAACACATCAGGTTTATAGATTATCCTGAGAAGTTTCCTGATAATTCACATAAGCAATCAAGTATTTCCTCGGCAAAAAGTAAAAAAAGGTTTCATAAACGTGTTTAAAAACTCTTCTGTAGCAAACCAAGTATTCGCCTGATTTCCTCCGAATCCTGGCAATGCTGGGCCCTGGCCAGAGCCATTTTCAAGTTTTCCTTGCTCATTTTGGACATGCACCTGTCAATGAATTCTTCCACCTGGGCCAGAACCATGCTTTTATCCCCCAGGAAATCATGTTTATGCATTTTGCTGTGCACAAAAAAATCCGCTTCATCCGGATTTAAGCCGCTCAAGC
>SLAE01000132.1 GCA_007127015.1 Desulfonatronospira sp.
GACAGGATGGACAGAGAGCTCAAACAGCTCTCCAGGACTCTGGATGAAGAATCCACTTTTCAGGGCATGATTGGTCGATCGTCCCGGATGAAAAATGTTTTTGAACTCGTGGAGAAGGCTGCTCAGAGCGATTTTCCAGTATTTATCAGCGGTGAATCAGGCACGGGCAAAGAGCTCGTGGCTCAGGCCATTCACAAGCTCAGCCCGCGCACGCAGCAGCCCTATATGCAGGTCAATTGCGCCGCACTTAATGAATCCCTTCTGGAGAGCGAGCTCTTCGGGCACGTCAAGGGTGCTTTCACCGGAGCTATGCAGCACCGCAAGGGTCGTTTCGAAGCGGCTGACAAGGGCTCTATCTTTCTTGATGAAATCGGCGATCTTCCCATGTCCACACAGGTAAAGCTGCTCAGGGTCCTGGAAACCAAGTCTTTTGAACGCGTAGGAGAGAACAGGACCATTTCCGTTGATCTGCGTTTAATAACCGCGACAAACAAGAATCTGCCCGAGCTGATATCCGCGGGCAGATTCAGGGAAGATCTCTTTTACCGCATCAACGTCATTCCCATAATTCTTCCTCCTTTGAGGGAAAGAAAAGAAGATATTCCGCATCTGGCTGATTTCTTCATTCAAATGCTGTCCAAGAAAAAAAAAAAAAACATCAGGGGAATAAATCCTGAGGCTATGCGCATCTTCATGAATTACTCCTGGCCTGGAAATATAAGGGAACTCAAAAGTGCTTTGGAATACAGCTATGTTCTGACAGACGGCCCGATGATACAACCCGGTCACCTTCCCGAAAACATGCTCAAAGATACACAACCTCAGGCGGTTCATCCTCATGAAGAGGGCATAAGCAACATGCAGCAGCAGAAACAGGAACTGATCAAAGCGCTTAAGCAGAGCAGGGGCAACAAGTCCCAGGCGGCCAGGATGCTTGGCATCAACCGGGTGACCGTGCTCAATAGAATGCGCAGGTTTGGAATTGATCTGCAAAAAGATGTTGTATACTGATGCCGTATTTTAAAAAAACTTCTTTTTAAGACCTGGTAAAAAATCGGCTTGATCATCTGCTTATGAACATGTATGCGGATTTCAAAGTCATTACAGCTGATTTTCATACTTAAAAGGTATCTTTTGGTTGAAGCATACCGAACCTGTGGCTGGACAAATTGCTTGCAGCTGAATTTTGCATGAGTCCACTTAGCCGGTGAACTGGCTCGACTTGGCGGATGGAGCGTGGATCTTGCAGAAAATAAAATAATCTGGTCCGACCAGGTTGCGGAAATTCATGAGATGCCTTCCGGCTATTGCCCGACAATTGAAGAAAGTTTCAGTTTTTATGCTTCTGAATTTCAGGATAGAATAAAACAGGTTTTCAGTTCATGTATAAATGAAGGAATCCCTTATGATGAGGAAATGCAGCTTATATCCGCCAAAGGCCGTAAAGTGTGGGTGCGGACAATCGGAGTGGCTGAAAGGAACGACTCAGGCAGGGTAGTCGGTCTGCATGGAGGCCTGCAGGACATTACTGAACGCAAGTTGTTCGAAGAAAGACTCAAGTACATGAGCCTGCATGACAAACCGGACTGTACAACAGGACCTACCTTGAAAATGAGATGCAGCGGTTGAGCAAAGACCAGGTGTATCCGAACAACGGTTATTTCCATGGATGTGGATGGACTCAAGTCATAACTTGTTTTTTGAAATGAAGTGAACAAGAAGTTGTCAGTAAAGATTTTTGTTGGCGGAGAGGGTGGGATTTGAACCCACGTGCCCCGGTTAAGGGACAACCCGATTTCGAGTCGGGCGCGTTACGGCCGGACTTCGCTACCTCTCCGTTTTTGATGGCAGGCAATAGGTTAAAAGATCCAGTGAAGAAAAGGCATTATTCAGCTAACGCCTGTCCCGGAAGAAATCCTTAAGAAGGTCCAGGCACTTCTGTTCAAGAATCCCCTCGACAATCCAAAATTTACTATGAATCCAGGCAAAGTCAAGGATCTCATGCCTTGAAAACAAAGCACCCGCCCTGGGATCCCTGGCCCCGAAAACCACTCCGGCTGTTCTGGCCTGGACAATGGCCCCCAAACACATGAGACACGGTTCAAGTGTAACCACCAGTACAGTATCCTGCAGGCGGTAGTTTTTCCTGATTCTTCCAGCCCGGCGCAGGGCCATGATTTCCGCATGCGCGGACGGATCATTCAGGGCGATGCACTGGTTGCGGCCACTGCTGATGATCTTCCCGCTATAAAGGTCTGCCAGCACCGCCCCTACAGGCACTTCACCTTCAGCTTCAGCTCTTCCGGCTTCAGTGAGAGCGGTCCGCATAAGATGGTTCCAGGCTGAAGCCGAAGTAACAGTGGTATTTTGCATCAATTCACGAAAACCTTTGGGCGTTTATCTCATGATGCCCGCAGATACTCAATGCCTCCAGCCAGAAGCTTCACCCCTGGAATATTTTGTTTGCCCCGGGTCCAGGCGGGATGGTTGGTTTCGTGATTGTAAGCTTCAGGATGGGGCATGAGCCCGAGGATGGTGCCACCTGGATCGGTCAGTCCGGCAATCGCGGCCGGCGATCCGTTGGGATTGTAAGGATATTCCTGGGTAGGGTCTTTTGTCCGGGGATGAATGTATTGCAGAGCCACCAGATTGTTTATTATCAGTTCTTCCTGCAGGTTGTCGTCCTTGCAGACCAGTTTCCCTTCTCCGTGACGCACCGGCAGGAAAAGACTGTCCAGTCCACGGGTAAACACGCTCGGTGAGCGCGGATTGCAGTTCAAATGCACCCATCTGTTTTCAAAGCGCGCGGAATCATTGTGGGTTAAACTGACCTGACGCTGAAAGTAAAGACTGTTCAGGGCCGGCAAAAGACCCAGTTTGACCAGAAGCTGAAACCCGTTGCAGATGCCCAGGATCAGCTTGCCCTGAACGTGAAACTGCTTCAAATCATTGATAAGTGATCTTCCGGATGTGGTCCTTGTGTACTGCCAGCGCATGGCCGCGGCCTGAGCAGCTCCCAGATCGTCGCCGTCAAGAAATCCTCCTGGAAATATAAGCAGATTGTAATCCTCAAGGCGCTCCTTTTCCGTCACCAGATCAGAAAAAAAACATACTGTCACCCGGTCCGCGCCTGCCAGGCGGGATGCATGTGCGGTTTCGCGCTCGCAATTGGTTCCGTAACCGGTTACAACCAATACTTCAACCTTGCTCATAAATATTCCTTGAATTTCATTATCTCATGCGGCTGTTTAAAATATTCTGCAGACGGTTGAATTTTCAGTCTGTCCATTTAACTGAAAAAGCTTCAACAGTTGCTCAGCCGTCTATTCCAAAAAACTTCCTGTACCAGCCGACAAATTCTTCAATGCCCTGTTCAATTCCTGTTTCCGGCTTATAATCAAGATCACTGACCAGATCCTCAACATCAGCGTAAGTGCTTGGCACATCACCCGGCTGCAGGGGCATAAGGTTTTTTCCGGCCTCTCGTCCTAGGGTCTTTTCCAGGGCCTGGATGAAGTCCATGAGCCGGACGGGGTTGTTGTTGCCGATATTGTAGAGTTTATATGGAGCAATGGAGCTTGAAGGATCAGGATTATGTCCGTCCCACTCAGGATTTCCTTGGGGCGGCCGGTCCAAAACCCGGATTACTCCTTCCACTATATCGTCTATATACGTAAAATCGCGCTGCATGTCACCGTAGTTGAACACATCAATGGGCCTGTCCTCCAGGATGGCTTTGGTGAATAGAAATAAAGCCATGTCCGGGCGCCCCCAGGGGCCGTAGACGGTAAAAAATCTGAGGCCGGTGCAGGGCAGTCCATAGAGGTGCGCGTATGTATGAGCCATGAGCTCATTGCTTTTCTTGGTCGCGGCGTAAAGGCTTATTGGATGATCCACATTGTCATGGGTGGAGAATGGCTGGGATTCGTTGAGTCCATAGACGCTGGAACTGCTGGCAAAGACAAGATGCCTGACCTGATTATGCCTGCAGCATTCAAGAAGATTAACATATCCTACCAGGTTGGATTCAACATAGGCATATGGATTGCTCAGGCTGTAACGCACTCCGGCTTGAGCGGCCAGATGGCAGACCCGCTCAATCTTGTTTTCTTGAAAGAGCTTTTGCAGGCCGCGGCGATCTTCAAGATTTAATTTTATGAATTCCAGGCCGGGAAATTTTTTTGACCGGATCAGATCAGCGTATTCAAAAGGACCGCTGAATCCGGATTCTTCCAGTCGACCGTATTTTATCCGCACATCATAGTAATCGTTGATGTTGTCCAGGCCGATTACTTCCATGCCCTGACCGGCCATGGTCAAGGCCAGCTTGAAACCTATGAATCCGGCTGTACCGGTGATCAGAGTTTTCATCCCCGCTCCATCTGTTAAAATTTTTAAATCATACGGAAGAACGTCATTTAGTTGCCGGGCAGTTAAGGCATATAGGGAATAGGTTTTGACTTCTACCTGGAGCTGGTCTAAAAAGAATGTTTATATTATTTTTCATAAGCTTTTAGCAAGAGTAAACATGTCTGGTGAAGAAATCAAGATCAGGCAACCTGGCAACTTGACCTGCATATGCCGTAGTTTCAGGTTTGTCGGGAAAGCCCGCGCTGATCTGCTCTCCGGGTTTAATAAATATGCGGTAAAAATATCATGAATAAATATGAGACCATAATCGGCCTGGAAGTGCATGCCCAGCTCAAAACCGAATCCAAGATATTCTGTGGCTGCTCCACCAGATTTGGAGACGAACCCAACGTCAACACCTGTCCCGTCTGCGCGGGCATGCCCGGAACACTGCCCGTTCTGAACAAAAGGGCCGTCGAATACGCAATAAAAATGGCTCTGGCTGTAGACTGCCGGATAAATTCCAGATCGATCTTCGCCCGGAAGAACTATTTTTATCCGGATCTGCCCAAGGGTTATCAGGTTTCACAGCTAGAAAATCCTTTGGCCGAGCATGGGCACATCGTCATCCTGGTGGAGGGACGGGAGAAGGACATCGGCATCACCAGGATACATATGGAGGAGGATGCAGGCAAGCTGATCCATTCCCTTTCTGAAGGCGTAAGTTATGTGGATCTCAACCGCTCGGGAGTACCTTTGATCGAGATCGTTTCCGAACCGGACATCAGAAGTCCTCAGGAAGCGTCTGCCTATCTGCGCGCCTTGCGAGGCATTCTGCGCTGTCTGAACATCTCCGACGGAAACATGGAAGAAGGCAGCTTTCGCTGCGATGCGAATATTTCTTTGCGTCCCTATGGCCAGCCAGAGTTCGGGGTACGCTCGGAGATCAAGAATCTGAACTCATTTCGCAATGTGCAAAAGGCCCTGGAATACGAAGTTTCCAGGCAGACCGACATGCTCCTGGACCGGGAGGAAATGGTGCAGGAAACCAGACTTTTTGATCCGGACAAAGGCATCACCGTATCCATGCGCGGTAAAGAGGAGGCACATGATTACCGCTATTACCCGGATCCTGACCTGGTGCCCCTGGTGGTCGACGAGCAGTGGATCATGAGCCTGAGGCGCGAGCTGCCTGAACTGCCCGTGGCCAGGATCAACCGGTTTATACGCGATTATGAAATACCCGCTGAAGATGCTCAGCTGATTACTTCGGAAAGGGATCTGGCCGATTTTTTCGAGCGGACTGTGGATCTGTATGCCGAACCCAAGAAGATCAGCAACTGGATTATGACCGAGCTTCTGCGCGAGCTGAATCAGGCAGGGATCACCGTCAAAGAAGCCGTGATCAGGCCCGAACATCTGGCCGCTCTGGTGAAAATGGTGGATGATCAGGTAATAAGCACAAAAATTGCAAAAAATATTTTTGCCGAAGTGTTCTCCAAAGGAACAGATCCGGAGAAACTGGTCAAGGACAAAGGCCTGCTTCAGATTTCAGATCAGAGCGAGCTGGAGCGGATCGTGGACGAAGTAATCGAGGCCAATCCGGATGAGGTGCAGAAATACCGCGGGGGCCGCAAAAAGCTCATGAGCTTTTTTGTCGGTCAGGTGATGAAGAAAACCAAAGGACAGGCTAATCCCGGCCTGGTCAATCAGATCCTGAAGGACAGGCTGGATTGAAAAATATGCGGCACATATATTTTGATTCCGGAGAAAATCGTCTGGTCCTGCTGGATCAGAGACTGCTGCCCGGACAGGAACACTGGTTCAAATGCGCGAAAACCACGGATGTGGTTTACGCCCTGCAGAAAATGGTGGTTCGCGGGGCACCGGCCATCGGGGTTTCCGCTGCCTACGGATGCGTGCTGGCCGCCCTGGAAGTGGAAGGCAGCGCGGACTGGCGGAAAATTCTGGC
>SLAE01000164.1 GCA_007127015.1 Desulfonatronospira sp.
CGGCCACCTGGAATTCTTCAACCAGACCGTGTTCCTGAACCAGGCTCTTTTCTATCTCCTCCAGCTTGTGCCTGAAATTTTCCGACTGAACTTCTCCGGCCAGACGTCCGCCGGTAATGTAGCTGAGCGTATCTCCGACCTTCACCCCCGCCTGTGCGGCTTTCTGATGACCAAGAAGAAGCTCCCTTGAGCTCTGTGGAAAATGTCCTTGGGCAAGATTCCAGCCGGGCTTATACCCGGACATTGTCTGCCTGTTCAGGCCGAAGACAACATCCAGCCCTTCTTTATGCGTATTTGCGGCCTGAACGATGAGCAGGGGATAAAGACCGGCCGCGCGGTCTCCGAGCAGATTCCGCACCTGATCCACATCACTTCTGCTGAGCATTCCGGGACCTGAACCCCCGTGCAGCAGAATGGCCGCGGCCTCATGGGCGCATCCTGTGGGCACTACTGTGATATGCACTCCGGTATTGCGCATTTCCCACTCCAGGGCCGCGGAAAAGCTCCGATCATAAGAAATCACCGCGAAAAGAACTCCCACTGAAACCAGAATGCTGAGCATGGTCAGAAGAGTCCTGGTCCGGTGACGGAGCATATTTTTCAGGCGAAGATGAAAAAAGCCCATTAATACACCTCCAGTCCTTCGGCCTTCATCACCGGCCGGCCCTCCTCCAGATCCACGGTGCCGCTGACCATGATTGTTCTGCCCATGGTCCTGGAGGGCAGATAAATTTC
This sequence comes from Desulfonatronospira sp., assembly GCA_007127015.1. Classification (GTDB taxonomy): domain Bacteria; phylum Desulfobacterota; class Desulfovibrionia; order Desulfovibrionales; family Desulfonatronovibrionaceae; genus Desulfonatronospira. The sequence continues at coordinate 736 of SLAE01000164.1, forward strand.
CGCCTGGCTGAGATCAACATGGATCATGCCGGAGCTGTCGCGAAGAAACAGCCAGCAGCCCCTGGAAGGACACAAAGTAATGATTTCGCCCTGCAGGTTAACCCTGGTGCCCGGAATACTGTTGTCCGCCAGGACATCCTGCACCCGGACCTCGGGCAGACCGGCATCAACGCCTGTGCCGTATTCAGAAGGACCGGAACATGCTGTCAGACTCAGCCAGAGCATAAGCCAGACAGCGGCGATTATGGATATCTTTTTATACATCTTACCTCTTCTCCTTGTTCCTGCCGTCCGGATCGCTTCTTTTTTATGAGTCATCCGGTCTGGTTTAGCCTGTATGCCGGGAACAATTTTTGTCGGTTATAAAACAATAAAACATACAAATTCAGTATGATTTTTTCTACTGCCTTATGACCCGCATGTCAAAGATTTTCATAAGGATTAAGATAAATTGAGTGAGTTTAAAATTGAGACTATAAGGAGGTAAATTAATACCCGATAGGTCTGTTAATCAGCATATGTCCGGCGAGAGATTCAACGACCTCCCCGTTCACCAGAATCTGGACCGCGCCGGCACCGTGCACCTGAATCGCGGTCAGGACAATGGACTGCACCAGCACGGCTTCCAGTTCACCTCCTATGGACAACCTCGAAATTTCAGGAGAAAAATCCAGGTAGGCAACACCATCTTTAATAAAGCAGCCAAGCAGTTTGACCTTTTCTGGAACGACACTGCTTAAATGACTGCTTTGCGGTCCATCCATCCAGGCGCTCATCACCTGCAGCAGATCCGGCTCCGGCCCTTCAAAAATTCTGCGCTCAGAAGCCAGCTCAAACCGGGTTTCAGTAACTTCCATGAAGTAGAGATCCATGGATGTGACTGCTTTATCCTCCGAGCATCCGGCTAAAATAAAAGCACTCAGGATTAGTAGATAAAATAAATACATTTTATGAAGGCTTCTCAATGGTGCAGGCCAAAATAAAGTGACGGCAATTTGGAGCTGGTGGAGGCGGCGGGACTCGAACCCGCTGCCTCAGCCTTGCGAAGGCTGCGCTCTCCCGGATGAGCTACGCCCCCAGCAGTTAAGATCGGCAGGAAAAATAATTCCTGATGTGAAGTATCTAACCAAAACCGGCATGCCTGGCAAGGTTCTCCTGGTCATGCCGGGAAAGCCCCTCATGGCATCTTCAAAAAGCAGATTTTTCACGCGCTGCTGCAGGTTATACAGGAAAATTCAAGGGCGGAAAGCTGTTTCCGGCAGCAGCTACAGGTTCACCCCGGCCAGTCAGGGCCGCCGGTGGCCGTCTGTTAATTTTGGCTTGCATAGGATTATTGCATAACATATAAAATTTCAGCACATGAGGGCAAATTCAGGCGAATTTATTCATGAAAAAAGTCCAGGATCATTATTTTAAAAAGGCCAGGAAGGATAATTATCCAGCACGCTCGGTCTATAAGCTCAGGGAGATGGACAAGCGCTTCCGTCTCTTCCGTCCCGGCCAGAAAGTCCTGGATCTTGGAGCTTCACCGGGATCGTGGTCCTTGTACGCCGCGCAGAAGGTGACATCCAACGGCCTTGTCCTGGCCGTGGACCTCAAGGAGCCGGCCGTGTCTTTTCCCGGACAGGTCCGCTTTATCCAGGGCGATGTATTCAGCGATACCGATGTGGCGCAGCAGATTAGAAATCTGGCTCCCTTTAATCTGGTACTCAGCGACATGGCCCCTAAAACCATCGGAATAAAAATCACTGATCAGGCCAGATCTTTTGAACTGGCCATGGAAGCGCTGCATCTGGGCCGTCTGGTTTTAATCCCCGGAGGCTCTTTATGCGTCAAGATTTTTGAAGGCCCCGACGTTGAGCAGCTGAACAGAGAAATGAAGTCCAGTTTCGTCCGGGTCAAGCATTTCAAGCCCAAAAGCTCCAGAGCGGAAAGCAGGGAAATCTTTCTCATCGGAATGCAGTTTCAGAAGAAGGAAAACCATGACGCAAGTGACCTGGACAGGATTAGAACATGAAGGTTGAATGAAGAAAAAACCAGGAGAAAAAATATATGGCAGGACACAGCAAATGGCACAACATCCAGCATAGAAAAGGCAGGCAGGACGCCAAAAAAGGCAAGATATTCACCAAGGTTACCAAGGAGATCATGCTTGCCGCCAAAAGCGGCGGTGGGGACCCGGACAAGAATCCCAGGCTCAGGGCCGCGGTTGATGCGGCCAAATCAGCCAATCTGCCCAAGGACAGGATAGAGACAGCCATCAGGAAAGGCACCGGCGAACTCGCCGGAGATCAGATAGAAGAATCAGTTTACGAAGGCTACGGCCCAGGAGGAGTGGCCATGCTCGTGGAGGTGGCCACGGACAACAAGAACCGCAGTGTGGCAGAAATCAGGCATCAGCTCAGCAAAAACGGCGGATCCATGGGCGAAGCCGGAAGCGTGGCCTGGATGTTTGATCACAAGGGCGTGCTTTCCTTCGACAAGGAAACCTACAGCGAGGAACAGATACTCGAGGTCGGTCTGGAAGCCGGGGTGGATGACCTGATCGATGACGGCCAGGTATGGCAGGTACGCTGCGCCCCGGAAGACTACAACCTGGTCAAGGAAGCCTACTCCGCGTCCGGCATTGAATTCGCCGAAGCCTTTTTGACCATGGTGCCCAGAACCACCATTGGTGTAGACGTTGAAACCGGACGCAGGCTCCTTAAGCTCTACGACGCCCTGGACGACCTGGATGATGTGCAGAACATCTATGCCAATTTTGAGCTTCCCGACGAACTGCTAAGGGAACTGGAGAGCTGAGCATTGGCCGGTTCGTCTGGAGAAAGACTGGTGCTGGGCATAGATCCCGGATCCAGATGCACCGGGTTTGGACTGGTTCATGAGCGATCCGGATGTCTGAAGCTGCTTAAAACCGGAACCATAAGAACTGACCCAGGAGCTGATCTGAGCCACAGGCTGGCTTCCATCTTCAGCGGGATCTGCGCTTTGATTCTTGAATACGGCCCCCAGGAGGCAGCAGTGGAGGAAGTGTTCACCGCCAAGAACTCCAACTCGGCATTAAAGCTCGGCCAGGCCAGGGGCGCGGCCATGGTGGCCTGCGCGCACAACAGGATTCCTGTCTTTTCCTACGAACCAACTCTGGTTAAGAAGTCCCTGGTTGGAGCCGGCCGGGCCGGCAAGGACCAGGTGGCCTTCATGGTCGCGCGCCTGCTGGGGCAAAGAAATGCTGACCCCGCCTGGCCCAGGGATGCAAGCGATGCTCTGGCTGTGGCCATTGCTCATCTGAACCAGCGCCGGGCGGCCATGATCGGAGGTTATAAATGATCGCTTTTCTCAGGGGGGAGATCTTAAGCGTCCGGGACAGAAGCTGTGTGGTTCTCACTCCTTCCGGACTCGGCTATGAGGTTCATGTAACCTCCAGAGGTCTGACCCTGCTTCCTCCTTCCGGAGAAGAGGTGGAGCTGTACACCCTGACCGTGGTCCGGGAGGATGCCCTGGATCTTTACGGTTTTTTCAGCCTGGAAGAAAGAGAAACTTTCAGCATCCTTCTAAACACCCCCAAGCTCGGACCCAGAACCGCCCTGGCCATACTTGGCATGTACGAGCCGGACAGACTCCTTAAAATCATACATGCCGAGGATGAATCCGGACTGGCTCAGGTTCCGGGCATCGGCATCAAAACCGCCCGCAGGCTTATTCTTGACCTTAAGGATCGCCTGCAGTTCATAGCCCCGGTCAAAGAAGACAAACCCATGCCGGCAAAAAAGACAGTGCGTGAGGATGTACTGGCCGGTCTGACCAGCCTCGGCTACGCTCCCCTCGAAATAACACCCTGCCTGGACCGGATTCTTGAAGATGAGCCTGACCTTGATGTGGCCTCTGCCATCCGGGCTGTTCTCAAAAAAAAGGCCGCGGAAAAGATGCGTGAATCATCCGGCTGATTCTGCATCTGCGGTTCCCTGATCCCTTTGATACCTTCCTGATCCGTGCATCCTGGCCCTGGCCCTCGGCAGCCATGAAGTACTTCTTCCTGCTGAACACCTTTATGCCGGACATCTGCTGCGTGTTCATGTTTCACTGCCGGTGAGAGCGGACTGCTGTATTTATTGCTCAGGTTGCATTGTACGCATAAATTGATTAATTTATAATCTGTCTTAAGTTTTAATTTTGAATCATCCGGAAAATGAGCTGTTATTAAATACATGAGCACTGAAGAGGAGTTTTTTATGGCCCAGATTCTGGCATATATAACCGCTGAAAATATGGAAGAGGCCCGGCGCATAGGGCGGGTCCTGGTGGAAAACAAGCTGGCCGCCTGCGTCAACGCGCTGGAGAACATGACTTCCATGTATATGTGGAAAGGAAAAATGGAGACTTCCAGGGAAGTGGTTCTGCTGGCCAAAACCCGGGAAGAGCTGAAGGACAGGCTGACGGAAAAAGTTCTTGAGGTGCACAGCTATGAATGCCCCTGCGTGGTTTTTATTCCACTCAGCGGAGGACACCGCGAATTTCTGGACTGGATCGACGCGGAAACAGGCCAGAGCGGGCAGAGCTGAAGCAGTTCGCCCGCAATAAAATGTTGCCACCACTTGAAGAGTTTCTAAGCACAAAAATCTAAGGAAGGAGAAAATGAACATTCTGGTATCCGGATCCATCGCCTATGACCGCATCATGCCCTTTCCCGGGCGTTTCGCCGACCACATAATGCCGGATAAAATCCATATCCTGAACGTGTGCTTCCTGGTCAACGGCCTGATTGAAAAATTCGGGGGCACAGCAGGAAATATCGCCTATACCCTGAGTCTTCTTGGTGAAAAGCCAAAAATCCTGGCCACCGCGGGCAAGGACTTCGGCAATTATGAGCAGTGGCTGAAGAGGTTCGGGCTTGATCAGGAAAACATCAGGATAATACCCCACGAACTGACTGCTTCGGCCTACATCACCACGGACAAATCCGACAATCAGATCACCGGCTTCAATCCCGCGGCCATGAACTATTCCTCTGAATTCGATTTCAGTCAGGTTTCCGCGGAAAAAACCCTGGCCATAGTCGCTCCGGGCAACCTGGACGACATGTACAACTACAGCCGGATTTACCGGGAAAAGGGTGTGCGCTACATCTTCGACCCCGGGCAGAACATCCCGGCCTTTTCCGGGGAGAAGATGCTGGAGATGATCACCGGCTCCTACATTCTGATCTCCAATGATTACGAACTGGAGATGATCATGAAAAACACGGGGCTTAACCGAAAAGAGCTGCTGGAACACACCCGGACGATCATCACCACTCTTGGTGAAGAAGGGTGCCTGATATTTCGCAGACGAGAAGAAACCAGGCTGCCTGCCGCGAAAGTATCTGATGTGGTCGACCCAACCGGAGCAGGTGACGGCTTCAGGGCCGGACTGCTCAAGGGACTGGCCGACGGCCGCGCCATAACCGAAGCAGCCAGAGTGGCTCTGGTCAGTGCGGCCTACGCCGTGGAACACCACGGCACCCAGGAGCACAGCTTCACCAGGGATGAGTTCTGGGCCAGATACAAGGATAATTTTGATAATCTAGAATCCTGAAGGCGC
>SLAE01000054.1 GCA_007127015.1 Desulfonatronospira sp.
AAAGCCTCAAAAAGATCCAGCCAGTGTGAGACACGTACCCCTGAGGGACGTGTAGAACCCAGCTGAATAATGCATCCTGAACATTCGCTCAGGCAATGAGCATCAGCAGAAGGATGCAGATTGTGCCACCGCTCGTAAGCCAGATCCAGACTCATCTTTTTGTTCAGAAGACGAAAAGCCCCTCCCAGGCCGCAGCATTGTGTGCTGGACAAAGAAATGTCCATGTTCTCCATGTTCAATAATTTTTTTAGTGCAGATCCGGTTTTTTCAGAGCCATGACATGGTGTATGCCAGATCAGTTGTGTCTTTAAAGGATCGGCGACAGATTGGAAAGAAAGCAGGGGTATAAGTTCAGACAAGGATCTGATACTGCTGACAAACGATTTTTGTAAATCGTTCTGCGTGGAAGGATTATTTTTTCCCTCAAGTCCCTGCACGCAGGTAGCGCAGAAAGTATATATCCGGGGACGACCCAGGCTTTTCCAGATATTTATATTCGTCAGCCTGCACAAAGCATTTTTGTCCAGAAAACCCGCCTGAAGCAGAGCAAATCCGCAGCACTGCCAATCAGGTGTGGGCAACAACTTAAAGCCCAGGCTGGATAAGACAGCCCGGGCCTTATATTCCAGATCAGGGCGAAGAAATCGGCTGAAACATCCGGGGAAAATTACAGCTTCCTGATTTTGCTTTCTCACGGATGTCTTGAGTTTAATTGGAGCAGAACAATTTTCGGAATCAGGACCGATGGCTTCAAGCATTGGATGTAATCCAGGCAGGAGATCTTTACTGAACCGCAAAAGCGGCGGAAAAAGTGTTGATTTAAGGAGTATTCTGGACCAGATCCAGTCCTTCCAGCGTGGATGAGCTGCTTTTAACAGTGAAATTTTAAGGGGCAGGTTGATCTGCTGGGGACATACTTTTGCGCACTTGGCGCACCCGAGGCACAGGCCTGCCAATGTGGAAGCGTCTACAGCAGAAATTTCAGACATAGAAATTTTTTGAAGCAGGAAAGCCTTGCCTCTGGGGCTTAACTCTTCATGCTGTGTTAATTTAAATAACGGACAGACTTCCAGGCACCTTCCACAAAGGGTGCACTGGGTATGATCGTGTACAAAAGACTGTATGTTCATATATAAATAAAAAAACTCGTGAAGATGCCTCTGGCCGGATTTTCTGAAGTGGTATTTAGTTCCAGCCTGATTATATGGACAATTAAAATTATTTGCGTTATTTTTAGAGTTTAAACATAATTATTATCAGTCTTCACTCTGTTAATCAATTAATTCAAGTATGGAAATAGTCTCTTCGAGCGACATTGCCGAAAAACTGTGCAGGCAGGCCAGACAGTCGAAACAAATCATATCTCTGGTTCCGACCATGGGTTTTTTTCATGCCGGGCATATGAGTCTTATACGTTGGGCCAAAGAGCAAAGCACAATGCTGGTGGTGTCGTTATTTGTCAACCCCGCTCAATTCGGACCTGATGAAGATTTTGATCGCTATCCCCAGGACCTGGAAAGAGATGCCCGCCTGGCTGAAGAAGCCGGAGTTGATCTTTTATTCACGCCTGAGGCAAGGGATATTTATCCTGCGGGATTCAGCACCTGGGTGGAGGTTGAAAGTTTTTCGCACTTCCTCTGCGGAAGTAAAAGGCCTGGCCATTTCCGTGGAGTTTCAACCATTGTCTGCAAGCTGCTCAATCTGATCCGTCCGCATATGGCCGTGTTCGGTCAAAAAGACTGGCAGCAGTGGATAATAATTCGCAAAATGGTCCGCGATCTTAATATGGAAGTAGATGTACCGGGAAGGCCCACAGTACGCGAAGCCGACGGCCTGGCCATGAGTTCTCGAAATGCCTACTTAAGCGGTGAGGACAGAAACTCTGCTCCCCATGTATATCAGGGGCTGCTGCATGTCAGGGAACTGTTTCATTCAGGACAGACAAAAATAGAAGTGCTTGAAAATCTGCTTTTGAAATATTACCGGGACAATCTGCCCCAGGCAGAAGTTGACTATGTCCGGATAGTGGACGCACAGACACTTGGAACTTCAAGGCAGGCAGGGCCGGGATCTCTAGCGGCGGTTGCCTTGAAACTGGGCGAAACAAGGCTTATAGACAATATATTGCTTGAATAGGCTGATGTTGAGTCAGACATAATATCAGGCAGGTCTTTTATCAGTCAACTTCCAAGAATCAAGTCATTAATTAAACCATCTAAGAAAAAATTATTATGGCCGAACGTTGTTTTCTGCATGCAAAGATACACCGGGCAACACTGACCGGGACCGACCTGGATTATGAAGGCAGTCTTTCTGTCTGTCCGGAGCTGCTCAAGGGTTCCGGTATTTTACCTTTTGAGCAGGTGGATGTTTATAATCTGGATAATGGGGAACGGCTGACCACTTATGCTATCAAAGGAGAACCGGGAGAGATCCGGCTCAATGGAGCGGCAGCTCATAAAGGAGATGCCGGTCAAAAAGTAATTATTGCCTCTTACTGCTATTTGAAAGCCAAAGAATGGGCCGAGCACAAACCGGTTGTCATCCTTGTTGACGGAGACAACAGGATCCTGGAAACACTGCATGGATGAACGCAGGGAAAATTTGACTCTTTTCGGGCGGATGCGCAAGTTTCTTAAGGTCAACATCCTGGCCGGTCTGCTTTTTCTTACACCGATAGTGGCTACTTTTTTGATCCTCAAGGTCATCATCGGCTGGATTGATCAGATTCTGCTCATCATTCCTCCAGGATTTCGTCCGGAAGACTTTCTGCCTTTTCCCGTGCCCGGACTGGGGCTCATTGTGCTGGTGCTGGTCCTGATTTTCTCCGGGGTTTTTGTGCGCAACTATCTGGGCAAAAAGCTGGTAAGCATCTGGGAAAAAATCGTTGAATACATACCCATAGTCAACAAGATATACACTGCGGTCAAACAGCTCATCGACACCATAGTAAGGAGCCCGGTCAAAGATTTTAAAAGAGTGGTGCTTATTGAGTATCCCAAGGAAAAAATATATGCCATGGCTTATGTGACGGGGGTGGCCATGGGTGAGCTTCAGGAAAAAACCAGGAGAAAAATGATCAATGTTTATGTGCCCACTACTCCTAATCCTACATCCGGATTTTATCTTATGGTCCCGGAGGATGAAACCATTCCTTTGGATATAAGCGTGGAAGATTCATTTAAGCTGCTTATGTCCGGTGGAATCCTGACCCCGGTTAAAAATAAGGAGAAGAAGGGTTATGATGATCTCCAATAAAAAATATGTGTTCACTTCCGAATCCGTGACTGAAGGACACCCGGATAAAGTAGCTGATCTTATTTCCGATGCGGTTCTTGACGCTATCCTGATTCAGGATGAAAGAGCCAGAGTGGCCTGCGAGACTCTGGTGACCACCGGGCTGGCATTCATTGCCGGAGAAATCACTACCAGCGGATATGCAGACCTTCCGGAAATTGTCCGGGAAACCGTCAGAGAAATCGGGTACAACAGCTCAGATATGGGCTTTGACTGGGAGACCTGTGCTGTTTTGTCTTCCATAGATAAACAGTCTGCAGATATCGCCATGGGAGTGGACCGGAAATCACCTGAGGACCAGGGAGCCGGAGATCAGGGCATGATGTTCGGATTTGCCGTAAGGGAGACCCCGCCGCTTATGCCTGCGCCGATTTATTACGCGCATAAGCTTTCCAGGAGGCTGGCTTATGTGCGTAAAAAAAACATACTGGATTTTCTGCGTCCCGACGGAAAAACCGAGGTCAGCGTGCAGTATGTTGACGGAAGGCCGGTAAGGATTGAATATGTTGTCATTGCTTGTCAGCATAATGAGGATATTTCTTATGAGGATCTTGTGGATGCGGTCCGGGAAGAGGTCATCTTCCATACTTTACCTCCGGAAATGGTGGATAAGCGTACCAGGATCTACATAAATACGACAGGGCGTTTTGTAGCCGGAGGCCCCCTGGCCGACTGCGGATTGACGGGGCGGAAGATAATTCAGGACACTTACGGGGGTATGGGCAATCACGGAGGAGGTGCTTTTTCAGGAAAAGATCCCTCAAAAGTTGACCGTTCAGCAACGTATATGGCCCGTTATATCGCTAAAAACATTGTGGCCGCCGAACTGGCTGAGCGCTGTGAAGTGCAGCTGGCCTATGCCATTGGTGTGGCCCGGCCGGTTTCTGTCCTGGTAACTTCCTGGGGCACAGGCCAGGTACCTGATGAGATACTTGAAAAAGCCGTGCGGGAGGTTTTTGATTTACGACCTTATCACTTGATCAGACGATTGAACCTGCTTCGTCCAATTTACAAAAAAACAGCCTGTTACGGCCATTTTGGAAGAGAACACATTGACTTTACCTGGGAAAAGACCGATGCGGTTAATGACCTGAAAACAGCCTGCAAAATATAATAATGTAAATTTGCAGGCTTGTATGGTCGGTTTACAGGCATTAAATCAAGCTTGATAAGATGAATCAAGTTGAATAAGCCAAAAAGTTCCTGAATAAGTGTCAAATAAATCTGTCACAAGCGTTCAAGGAGGTTGAAAGTGCATCCCAGTATCAAGATCGCCGTGGTTGGAATCGGAAATTGTGCCGGTTCACTTATACAGGGAATATATTATTACAAGAATCAGAACGCCACGGACGCAGTGGGCTTGATGCACTGGGAGATCGGAAGATACGGTCCCGGGGATATTGAAGTTGCAGCCGCCTTTGATATTGACAGGCGAAAAGTCGGCCAGGACTTGTCAACAGCAATATTTGCCAGCCCCAACTGCACAGCCGTATTTGAAGACAATATTCCAGATACCGGGATCAGGGTGCAAATGGGCAGGGTTCTGGATGGCTTTTCTTCGCACCTGAAAGAGTATCCGGAGAGGCAGACTTTTGTTTTGAGCGATGAACCCGAACCGGACAAGGAGCGTGTAGTTGATATCCTGAAATCAAGCGGAGCGGAGATCATGCTCAATTATCTTCCCGTAGGTTCTGAAGAGGCCACCAGGTTTTATGCTCAGTGTGCTCTGGAAGCAGGATTGGGGTTTATCAACAATATGCCCGTTTTTATCGTCAGCGATCAGGACTGGGCATCCAGGTTTGCGTCCAGTTCACTTCCTCTTATCGGCGATGACATAAAAGCCCAGCTTGGAGCCACCATTGTCCACAGGACACTGGGAGACCTGTTCAACAAAAGAGGGGTGAAGCTGGAGAGAACTTATCAGCTCAATACCGGTGGCAACACCGACTTTTTAAATATGCTCAACATACACAGGCTCAAGTCCAAAAAGGAATCCAAGACCGAGGCGGTTCAGTCCGTTCTGGGCAAGCGCCTTGATCCGGACAATATACATATCGGACCAAGCGATTACGTACCCTGGCAAAAAGACAACAAGGTCTGTTTTTTGCGCATGGAAGGCAAACTTTTTGGTGATGTGCCCATGAGCCTTGAACTGAGACTAAGTGTAGAAGATTCTCCCAATTCGGCCGGAGTAGCCATAGATGCCATCCGGTGCTGCAAGCTGGCCCTGGATAGAGGGCAGGGCGGTCCGCTTTTTGGTCCCTCGGCATACCTGATGAAGCATCCGCCCAAACAATATTGCGACAATACGGCTTATCAGCTGACTGAAGATTTTATTCTCAAAGGGACCAATGAATCCTGAATATTCGACATTAACTTTTTTATTAACTTTCCTTTTCACCCCTTAATTCAAAAAGCATGGCAGTATCAACTGCTTATGCTTTTAAAGGATAATCCTCCATTTTTGCTGCTGAATATTTCAGCGGCTATCAACCTTGAAAATCACCCGGCAGTTGTTTCAGAGATGCCAGGCTTTGAAATTGCGGGGCATTTCAGCATCTGCCAAAAAGCCTGAATCAAAATTTGATTTGAGTTCAATTATTTCACAATCCTTATCCTGACCTCAAAAAGTCTGCAAAATTTTTCACGGGATTCTCTTTTCAGTCATTCAGTAGCAAGTTTTGTATTTTTTGTGCTGCACTATCTTGACACTGTAATTTTTCTGCTTATTTGTATAAAAAAAATATAATTGAAACCATAAACGGAGGTAACGAATAATGGTTATTGATTTAAGCAGTTTTTACAATGTACCAAGAGATCTGGACAAGTTTTTTGATGAGTTATGGAAACCATCAATGATAAGCCAAAGACGTCAGGCATATCCTCCCATCAATATCTCTGAAGACACATCAAATATTTATGTGTATGCGGAAATGCCAGGTGTAC
>SLAE01000138.1 GCA_007127015.1 Desulfonatronospira sp.
CCTTCCTTCTCCGCCTGTCTGGCATAGGCCAGATATTTTCGGTTGGCCTGGGATTCACCTGCAAAAGCTTCCTCAAGATTCTTATCCGTCTTGCTCATCTGCTTACCTCCTTGGATTGCTCACTTGTTTATAATAGTAATTATTACTGATAAGAGAAAAGTTGTCAAGACTTAAAGGACACATTTCCCTGTTAATTAGTTTTCATCCGGAAACGGTTCTTTTTCCCTTTGGCTGCGTAAATCTGCACAATTATTCGTCAACGTATTAAGATACGCCTCCTCATAATTGCTTGATTTCCTTGCCAAAAGAAAAAACTCTTCGCTTCCGGTAAAGAAAACCATCAGTTTCAGCATCCGGAAATAAAGAATTTCCGGATGGAAACTAATTAATGACTTAAATTTAATCTGCCAACGTACTTTTGTTATTTTAAAATATTATTTTTCCTTTAACAGCCTCTCCAGCTTGGAGTCCACCTCTTCCAGCCGCTTTTCCAGCTTGGCCAGGACTATGGCCGGATCCTGCTTGGATCCCTCTTCAATGGCCCGTTCCTCCATGGCCCCTACGATTATGCCCACCACCAGGTTGATGACCGTGTAGGTGGTGGCCAGGATAAAGGGGACAAAAAAGAGCCAGGCATAAGGGTAGATGTCCATGACCGGGCGGACTATGCCCATGGACCAGCTCTCCAGGGTCATGACCTGGAACAGGGTATACAGGGATGCTCCTATATTTCCGAACCAGTCCGGAAAGGATTCACCAAAAAGCTTGGTGGAGATAACCGCGCCCACGTAAAAGAGGATAGCCACAATCCCGGCTACTGAGCTTACCCCGGGCAGGGCGTGGAGCATGGCTCCGACCACCCGGCGCATGCTGGGCAGGGCTGAGATCATGCGCATGACCCGGAGCACGCGCAAAGCCCGGAGTACGGACAGTCCCGCGTGTTCGGGAACAAGAGAAATGGCCACGACAATAAAGTCAAATACGTTCCAGCCTTCTTTGTGAAATCTGCCGCGCTGGGCATATATTTTAAGCAGAATTTCCGCGACAAAGAAAGCCAGGCAAAGCCTGTCGATGGTCAGCAGAACCGGACCGGCTAAGGCCATTACCGTACTTGAGGTTTCCAGGCCCAGGACCACGCCGTTTAAGATGATCACCGCAATGACCACTCTTTGAAAAATCGGGTTATCCACCAGGCGCAGGGCTGAAGACCTGAGACCTTCAGCTTTAGGTTGGATTTGAGGCATGATGAGTTAAAGCTTTAAATTTTTTTTGCAAACAAGGCGGTTATTTATCACCTGTTTGCTGGAATGTTAATTCTCGTATTTCGGGGAGACGGTTCCTGGTTCGCGGCCTTCACAGAAGGGAGAAATGTCTCTTAGTCTGCTTATGATCCCTGGAAGGTTGTCCAGGACCAGATCAACTTCTTCTTCAGTGGTGTATCTGCTCAGGCTGAAGCGCACAGAGCCGTGCACATAGGTAAATGGCACTCCCATGGCCCGAAGTACCGATGATGGCTCCAGGCTGCCCGAGGTGCAGGCCGACCCGGAACTGGCACAGATTCCCAACACGTCCATCATGAGCAGCAAAGATTCACCTTCCACATATTTAAAGGAGATGTTTGAGGTATTGGACAGTCTCGCATCCGGATTTCCATTAATTCTTGTATTCTTGACCGAGTTTATCAGTCCCTGCTCCAGCCGGTCCCTGAGTCCGGCAAGCCTTGCGTTTTCCTGATCAATATTCTGGGAGGCCATCTCCATTGCTCTGCCCAGGCCGATAATTCCGGCTGAATTCTCTGTGCCGGCCCGGCGCCCGTTCTCCTGATGCCCGCCCATGATAAAGGGCCTGAAAGGAGCCTTCTTGCGCACAAAAAGGGCGCCCACTCCTTTGGGGGCGTGTATCTTGTGCCCTGACATAGCCAGATAATCCACGGGGAGGCTGTTCAGGGACAGGTTGAATTTGCCTATGGCCTGTACAGCATCAGTGTGAAAGAGGATGCCCCTCTCTTTGACTATCCGGGCCATTTCCTGCACCGGATAGATATTTCCTGTTTCGTTGTTGGCGTACATGACCGAGACCAGAGCAGTATCCTGGCGCAGGCTGTCCCTTAACTGATCAATGTCCAGCCTGCCTGTATCGTCAACCGGAAGATAGGTTACTTCATAGCCTCTGGTTTCAAGATATTTGGCTGTATTAAGTACTGCCGGATGTTCCACTCTGGTGGTCACAATATGGCGTTTGTCAGGCTGGGCGTTTATCGCGGCAAAAATGGCCGCGTTATCCCCTTCTGTTCCTCCGGAGGTGAAAATGATCTCTTCAGGTGAGCAATCAAGAGCAGAGGCCACACGCTCCCTGGCCTGGCTGATGGATTTCTGCACCTGACCGCCGAAGCTGTGCATGCTTGAGGGATTGCCGTACAGGGTGTCCATGAACGGACTCATTTCCTCCATGACCTCCGGGGCCACCCTGGTAGTAGCATTATTATCCATGTAGGTGATCTTCATTGTCTGACCTCCTCCACCTGAATCCGAGCGTCCACCCGTTCCCTGAGCTTCTTTTCCACAACTTCCTTTACCGTCAGATGGCTGGAAGGACACCCGGCACAGGCACCCCGGAAGCTGACCAGAACTTTTAAACCTTCAATATCCACCAGCTCGATGTCTCCTCCATCCTTATGCAGGCTAGGCCTTATTTCTTCATCCACAACCTTGGTCACCAGCTGCATGCGCTGAATATTGGTCATGGGCTTTACTTTGGGCGCCAGCTGCACGGGTTTTGGCTGTTCCGCGCGGGTACGCTCCAGAAGCTTTTGGAGCTGTTCATGACAGTCTGCGCATCCGCCGCCGGCTTTGGTGTAATGGGTCACATCCTCAATCGAAGACAGGTCGTTCTCCTTAATGGCCCTCTTGATCTGCCGGTCAGTGACTCCAAAGCACTCACAGACGACCTCTCCTTCAAGGTCTTCGGCTGCAACCTTTTCTCCACGCAGATTTTTAAGCGCTGCTTCCAGGGCCTGCTGACCCATTACTGAACAGTGCATTTTCTCCTTTGGCAGGCCGCCCAGTTCTCTGGCAATATCCTTGTTGGTGATTTTGTTGGCTTCTTCCACTGTCTTACCCTTGAGCATTTCAGTCAGCACTGAGCTTGAGGCTATGGCGCTGGCACAGCCGAAGGTCTGAAACTTGGCGTCCTGAATCACTCCTGATTCATCCACTTTCAGAAAAAGCTTCAACGCATCCCCGCAGGCCAGGCTGCCCACTTCGCCCACAGCGTCGGCATCGCTTATCTCGCCGGCATTTTTAGGATTTAAAAAATATTCCTTTACCTTATCCGTATACTCCCACATCGTATCCTCCGGGAATGTTCAAATACTTATCATATTCTTTTCAAGTTCAAATGATTAACACCCTGCTGATTCTTTTTTCCTCTGCCTGAACCGGAATTTAACATACAAGTTAACTCGGACATACAGGCCTGCTGAAACAGATAGCCGGCCTTCCGCCGGTCTGTTTTCAGGATAAAAGCTCCAGTAAATGAAACCTGCCCTCGATGATCGCTGCCACAAAAAGAAGGGGCACGACAAAAACCAGAAATACACAGTGCGCCCTTTTCAAGCGTTCAGCCCAGCCATATGTAACCGTACCCAGACGATGACCGAAACCTCTCCATATGCCGACTCCGAAAGCAATAAACATGGCCGGCCATTCAAAAAGTCCATGAGGTACGAGCATGACAGCCAGTTGCAGCCAGGTAACCTGTTCAAGCCAGGTGATAAACCAGCCAAGAAGCAGACCGTTGAACACCGCCAGGCCGATGGGCACCACCCCGAAAAAAACCACAAAGCAAAATGCCAGGTAGCTGGCAACGAGATTGTGCAAAAAGATGCGCAGGATGAACTCCCAGGCGCTTAGATCGGCAAATCTCTCCATAAGATTCGCGAACTGTGCTTCCAGAAAATCAAAATGCTCCGGAACGCTCCAGGCAATGACCCCGGCAAGAACATAGATCGCAAGCGCGGCCAGAATCCACGGCTTGGAAACTTTCAGTGTGTCCAGAGCAAGGCTGAAAATGTTCATAATGTCTCGTAAACAAATTTTTTTGCTGATCAACAAGCTTTCAACAAAAAATAAATAACCCCGGTGCTGCAAAAAAGCAAG
Source organism: Desulfonatronospira sp. (assembly GCA_007127015.1). Taxonomy (GTDB): domain Bacteria; phylum Desulfobacterota; class Desulfovibrionia; order Desulfovibrionales; family Desulfonatronovibrionaceae; genus Desulfonatronospira. Next base: position 4,158 of record SLAE01000138.1, read on the forward strand.
GCGAGCGGTTCGAGTGAGGACATCCTGTTTTGGAAAAGAGTTTCTGACTTGAGCGGAAGTTAAACTGAGCACTGCCTTTTTTAATAGAAGCTGAAACTGAGCTACTGCTCATCAGTCTCAGCTTCTATTCAGACAGGGCTTTACAGAGAATCAAAGTAAAGAAAAAAAGAAGCGCAACGCTTGACATTAAAAAATTATTATACTTGATCCTTTATACTGATGTCCAGCCGCCATCAACATAAATTACCTGTCCGGTGATATAGCTGGAAGCATCAGAAGCTAAAAGCAGAAGAGCTCCATCCAGCTCGCTCTCCCTGCCGATTCTTTCCATGGGGCATTGCCTCTTGACAAAATCCATAAAATCATGGCCCTCAATAATTTCTTCTGTCATTTCGCTGGGGAAGAAGCCCGGTCCGATGGCATTTACGGTGATGTTATGCCTGGCCCATTCGGCAGCTACCGCGCGCGTAAATGTGTTGGCTGCACCTTTGGAAGCATGGTAACTTGAGGCAGGCATATATATATTGCCCACCGCCCCGTACATCGAGGAGATGTTGATGATTTTACCATACTTTTGTTCAATCATTATCCGCCCGGCATATTTGGTAAACAGAAAAAGACCTGTAAGGTTGGTGTCAACAACCTTCTGCCAGCTGTCTAATTCATGCTCTTCTGTCGGTTCTAAAGTTGCATAACCGGCATTGTTAACCAGTATGTCTATCCTTGAAAAATCTCTGTGAATCGACTGTACGCATTTTTCCACCTGTTCAGCTACTGTTACATCGGCAGTATAGTATTCGCACTTGCCACCTGACTGCGCAAGCATTTCATTTACTTTTTTCAACTTTTCCTCTCGGCGGGCGACAAGTGCCACCCCGGCTCCCGCCTCCACCAGGGCCTTGGCGAACTGCACCCCCAGACCACTGGAGGCTCCGGTAACTATCGCGGTTTTATTATCCAGTTTACACATCTTCTCCAGCATTGATTGCCTCCTTCATTTGCTCATGTTTAAATGTGCGCCTTACGGCTTCATAACCCGTCCTGTACTTAAAAGCAGGCAGGATCGAGACTTTGATCCATGATCAGGATCTGGTAAAGCGCCTCGTACCGGGCGTCATCACTTTTACCTGTCAATAATCAGCGTCCCGTCCTAGTCAATGAAGCTGGATTAAGCATAAGCATTTGAACGGCATCATGTAAGTGTAAAGATATAAATAAGTCCCATATTTCTCAATTCGTAATCCCTCAATCCGCAATGAAATCAGTCCGGTGGCGTGACCGGCACCCTAAAGGCTTGCCCGGTTTATCATTCATGTCGTGATGAACATTCCAGCATTTGAACCCCTGACACTTACCGCGCAACGAGAATTAGGCCCTGCACCACCTCGAAATGCCTGTCCCTGGAAAGAAGCTTGTATCCATGCTGAAAGGCAGAGGCTGCAATCCATATGTCATTCGTGGGTATCGGTGTGCCTGCGATTTTGAGCTTGTTCAGAAGGGAGGCGTAAAAATCCGCAGTCTCAGTATCAATCACATGAACAGCTACCCGGGGAGAGTCCAGAAAAAATTCAAGTTCTGCTCTGTTCTTATCCTCCCTGTTACCGCCCTTGAACCCTGAAAGCAGCTCTCCGATGCTTATTGTGCAGATACCGATCCTGTCCACTTGCCGCAGATAGTCTGCTACATCCGGATCTCCTTTGAGAGCCAGGGAGTAGATGTTGGTATCTATCATCACTCTTTTCATGACCAGAGTTCCGGATCTATCCGCCTTTCCCGGCTGATTTTATCGTTGATTTTCCGGAATTCCTCCTCAGACCATCTGCCGAATAGATCATCCAGATCACTGTATTTTCTGGAATATTTTTTCTCCTTATCCAGCCCGAGTTCTTTTTTGATTATATCCAGGATCAGTCGGTTTGTGCTCTTGCCTTGCCTGGAAGCTGCCTTTTTCAGCTTTTCAGAGGTTTCCTGGTCTATGCCGCGCAGGGTGATTGCCTTCATAAAATCCTCCAAAGTATCTTATAGAGATTTCACTTTGAAATCATAAAATAGCATCACA
>SLAE01000089.1 GCA_007127015.1 Desulfonatronospira sp.
ATGGAGTTCCCATTCTGCCCGGAGCCATGACCATGCTCGCATGGATAAATTCAGTGCCGCTGATCGGAGTTCCAGCCTGCGCTCTTTATTTTAAGACCACAGGCTTTGATCTGCTCCTGCCAAGGATCCTGGCAGGACAGAAAATAACCCGCCTTGACCTGGCCCAGATGGCCGAGGGCTCTTTATGCCTGTCCTGCAAATCCTGCACTTATCCCAAGTGTCCCTTTGGCAGATAGCATCCATTGGCTGATGAATGAGCTGGACAATCAGTGAATCATTTTATCAAGCTGCCGGTTGCCTGCTTCAGGCATAAACTTTTAATCCTGATCAATCCAGCTCAGCTGAAAGAAGGGTGACCTGCGGCTGTCGAATCCGCGGCGATCACTTAGAATCACTTCGGCCTCAAGGCCTGCTTTTTTAAGATCTTCCTCTTTGCTCAGGCTGAACACAGTCCTGCCCCAGGAGGTTATCAGACAGGAATGACCTGCCAGTTCTCCAAGTTCTGAGGCACCCGTGCCATTGCACCCCAGAACGTAGCACTGGTTCTCTACCGCCCTGGCCTTGAGCAGAACCTGCAAGTGCTCGATCCTGGCCATGGGCCATTGAGATGTAACTATGAAAAGGTCAGGCTCAAAGACATGTTGATACAAGAAAAGCTCAGGATAGCGCAGGTCATGACAAATGCCAAAACCGATCCTGACTCCTTTCCAGGAAAAAAGCCGCGGAGCATTTCTTCCCGGCTGAAAATGAACATCTTCCTGACCAGGCTTGAAAAGATGCAGCTTCTTATAAGGGGTTAACCGGCCATCTTCAGGAGTAAACAGCTCAAAAGAATTGTACAGTGCTCCCTGATTTTTTTCCCAGAAAGTGCCGCCAAGTATATTTCCTGTTTTTGCGGCGAATTCACTGAAGATTTTACGCGCTTCCCTGTTCATCTCCAGACATCTTTCTATTTGCTTATAATCAAAACCGCCCATAAACAGTTCTGGAAAAATCCATAAACAAGGCGCCTGCTGATCTTCAATTTTTTGCAGCCAGGGCTGAACATCCTCCACTTTGCGCATTACCTTGGTCTGACATACACCTACGGCAATCTTTTCCATATCTCTTGACCATCTTTTTAAAAAAAATTCATTTTCCTTCGTCAGCATGCTCAAAGCACCTGACGGAGAAGTAAAAGCATGCCATAAAAAATGAAAAGTTCAAGGCGAATTTAAACTGCCGGAAATTATAATAAATGAGCGATCAAGGATTCAAGATCATGAAATTGAAAAATATTAATGGCCTGATAAATGTTCCGTTTCATACCTGATTTTTTCGAGAGTCTTTTCATCCATGGAATAAAGCGTATCCATAAGTGATACTGCCATGCTTCCCGGTCCGGAAGATAAATCTGCTGATAATTCTCCGGCAAGGCCAATAACTGCCATACCCATGGCTGCAGCCTTGAAACAGTCCTTTTCAACCGCTGCAAAAGCTGCCACCAGGGTGGTACTGGCACAACCCATTCCTGTTATCAGTGTCATCATTTTATGACCGTTCGATATTTTCATCACCCGTTGACCAGACACAATAAGGTCTTCTTCTCCACTTACGCACACAACACAGCCGTAGCTTGCAGACAATTTAAGAGCGGCATCCAGGGCATGATCAGAACTGTGCAGACTGTCCACTCCCCTTGGCCTGCCCTGAGATCCTCCCAGGGCCATTATTTCAGAAGCGTTCCCCCGCACCACACTTATCCATTCCTTTCTGATAAACTCCTTGGGAGCATCTATTCTGATTTTGCTCGCCCCAGCCCCCACCGGATCAAGAACCACAGGAATACCGAGCTTTTTGGCTCTGGCTGCAGCCAGGCGCATGGCATGCACCTGATCCATGGTGGGAGTGCCGGTGTTCAGCACCAGTGCTCTGCAATGAGTGGTAAGCTCCTCAACTTCGTGTTCAGACTTGGTCATAGCTGGAGAAGCTCCAAGAGCCAGAAGGACGTTGGCCGTGAAGTTGGTGACAACAATATTGGTGAGGCTGAGTACCAGGGGCTTTTCTCTTCTAATCTGCTCCAGTCTTTCCCAGACATAACTGTACTTAATCATGAGAATTAACCTTATATTGCCGAACAAATCGACAGCTTAAAGATAAAACAGCGCCTTTTCCTCCAGAATCCGTGTAATCAGAGGCTCATGTTCAAGAGAATCCAGAATTTCAAACTCAACCTCGGAATATTTTTGCTGCAGAGCGCGGATGCGAGCCGGGATGTCCTTCAGAACATGACTGCCGTCCACGAGGAAAAAAGGAAAAATTATTACTCTGCAACAACCCCGCCGGATCAGATCTTCCACTGCCTGTTCCAGGGCAGGCTTTCCCATGGAGAAAAAAGCCGGAACAACCTGTTTAGGCCACACCTTCTGCCCGATATTCTCCACCATGTCTATAATTCTCTGACAGGCAGCCGAATCACGGCTGCCGTGGGCCAGTATCACAAGACCCTTCTGCATTCTTGCACCTTTTTTTGTTAGTAGGGGATGTTATTTTTCTAAAAAAAGAGTAGGATATTTGGAAGTAAATCGCAACTTTTTAACTGTACTAAGACAGCTTGGATCTGAACTGCGCTATACTGTAATTATCAACCACTTATTGACTTTGTTTTTAAAAAAAGGTAATTTTAAACACATATTAAGTAATTTATACTCGCACTAAATACAATCAACTTGTTCATTGGGAGGTAAAATGCAAAACGAAACCATAAGATTAAGCCAGGAAACAAAAAGCCGGCTTGAGCTGACTCCGGAAATGGCCAGCAGATGCTATACCTGCGCCACATGCTCCAGCGGCTGTCCGGCTTCTGGCCTTGTCCCCGGCTGGGATGCCAGAAAAGCTATCCGGGCTGTTTCCCTGGGCCTGGATCAGGAAGTGGTTGATTCCAAATGGCCCTGGGTATGTACTTTATGCGGCAGGTGTCAGTACGCTTGCCCCCAGGGTATACAGATCCTTAAAACATTTCGCGGACTGCGGTCCCTCAGGGAAAGAGACCAGGTTCCGGGTCCCTTGCACAAAGGTACCATGATGAATCTGGAAAGAGGCAATAATCTCGGGATACCCAGAGACGATTTTTTAATCCTGCTTGCAGAGCTGAGCGTCGAACTTATGGAGGACGACGAGGAAAAACCATGCCCGGGTTTTTACGTGCCTGTAGACAAGGAAAATGCCAACGTCATCGTGACCATTAATTCCAAAGAGCCTTTTAGTGAACCCGACGATCTTAAATTCTGGTGGCAGATCTTTTACGCGGCCAAGGAGGATTGGACAGTTTCTTCAACCAATTGGGAAGGGGTCAACTGGGGGCTGTTCACCGGTGACGATGCCAGCATGAAGGAGCAGGTTCACCGTGTGCTGGAAAACGCCCGCAGGCTTAAGGCCAAAACAATTCTCTACCCGGAGTGAGGCCACGCCTATTATGCAACCCGGTTCGGGTTGAAGACTTGGTTCCCTGAGGCTTTTGAAGAATTCAGAGTGGTCAGTATCTATGATCTGCTTGTGGAATACATCCAGTCCGGAAGGATCAAGCTGGATAAATCCAGATTTGCCGGTCACAAGGTTACACTGCACGAACCTTGTAACTATTTCCGTAAATCAGCCGCCGCCTTTGGACAGGATTATTCGTCCGAATATCGTTACATTGTCAAGAATTGTTTCGAAGAAGCTGATATCGTGGAGATGTATCCCAACGGCCTGAACAACCATTGTTGTGGAGCAGGCGGGGGTGCCTGGGCCATGCCTTATTCCCAGGAGCGTATTGCTTACGGCAAAGATAAAGCGGACCAGATCAAGGAAACCGGAGCTGATATTGTTGTAGCTCCCTGTCACAATTGCCGGGATCAGATCATGAAGAGTCTTTCCAAAGAGTTCGATATGGGCAACTGTAAAGAAACTCTCTATCTCTGGGAACTTGTAGCCCAGGCATTAATCATTGAGCCCTGGAGTGAGGAAGAAGTTAAACGATCCCATGCACTTCGTGACGCCCAGTATGAAAGAGACGGCGTTGAACTGGAATCTGAAGAATTCTGATACCTGAAACCTTTTTCCAAGGACTTTTACAAGGCCTGCAGCCAGAAAAACTGCAGGCCTTTTTTTGGGTTGATTACATCTCAGGTGTTTTCATTCTTCACAAAAAAATCCTAGTTGCCGTTTCCTATTTAAGAATTAATGAATATAATTACTAGAAACGAAGATTTCTTAATTTTAACATTTTAGGTTTGCATCCGTCCCAGATTCTTATGTTTTAAATCAACCGCCGATTAACAATAACTGGGAGTTGCTATCTGCCATCTGCAGATTGATCAATTATAACGTAATCTGTGTCACAGACAAAGTTTTTTTGTGACAAGCGATACTCCATAATATAATTTGTAAGGAGGAATTTATGCCAGATGCAGCTATGAAATTGGGAGCAGAACCCAAAACCACTTTCATGGATAAGGTCAGGGATATTTTGCCCGAACAGGGGCATTTGAATCTCTGTCTTACCTGCGGTGCCTGCTCTTCCGGATGTCCTGCCACCGGTCTGGAAGGGATGGACCCCAGGAAATTCCTGCGCATGGCCGCCCTGGGTATGGATGAAGAAGTGACTACAACCCCCTGGGTGTGGATGTGCACTATGTGCACCAGGTGCGTTTATGCGTGTCCCATGCAGATAAACATTCCCCAGCTGGTGTATCATGCGCGCAAGTCATGGCCTGAGGAAAATAAGCCCAGAGGCATCGTCCAATCCTGTAAGGCGGCTGGAATTGACAAGGCCACCAGTTCCATGGGCGCCACCTCTGAAGACTTTGTGGAGTCGGTGGAGGAGACTCTGGAGCAGGTTCGCAGCCAGCAGCGAGGATATAAGGATCTGCAGGTAACCTTCGACCGTAAGGGAGCCAAATACTTTTTAAACCAGAACTCCCGCGAGCCAATGGCCGAACCGGATGAAATGGTACCCTTGTGGAAGATCATGCATGAGGCCGGAGCGGACTGGACTTACGGCACAGCGGGATGGGCCGCGGAAAACTACTGTATGTTCGCCGGAAATGATGAGGAATGGGAAAGAATTGTCAGGATCAAGGCCGAAGCCGTGGACGCGCTCGGCTGTGAATACTGGCTGAACACCGAGTGAGGACACGAACTCTACGCAGTCCGGTTCGGACTGGAAAAGTTCAAGATTCCTCACAAGTTCAAAATCGAATCCATTCTTCGCCTTTACGCCGACTGGGTACGCGAGGGGCGGATCAAGCTCTCCTCGGACTGGAACAAGGATCTCAAGATCAAATTCACCATTCAGGACCCCTGCAACCTGGTTCGCAAAACCTTTGGAGATTCAGTCGCCGATGACATGAGATTCGTGCTTAAGGCCTGTGTGGGCGAGGAAAATTTCATTGATACCTGGCCCAACAAGTCCAACAACTTCTGCTGCGGCGGAGGCGGAGGCTTTCTGCAGTCTGGCTACAAGGCTTCCCGGCAGGGCTACGGCAAGATCAAGCACGACCAGATCATGGCCACTGGAGCAAAATATGTAATTACTCCCTGTCACAACTGCCACTCTCAGGTACACGATCTTTCAGTACATTACGGCGGGGGATATGAATGCACGCATCTGTGGACGGTCATGGCTCTGGCCATGGGCATCCTTGGCCCGGACGAAAGAACCTATCTGGATGAGACCCTCTGCGAATGCGGCATAAACGAGTGCACACTGCCTGCGGATGAATAGAAAAAAGGGTCGGTCAGATCCATAAATCTTAAAGCACCTGAGAAGCCTGAAAAAAGTCCTTTTGCAGGCTTCTCAGTTCAGGATTAAAGATTAAAAATTTTGAGTTATGGAAGGGATAGTAGAAGTAAATGCTTATCAGCCTTGTACTCTACTCAGAATTTGATCTCATGGCTTTTGCAGGTAAATCATATAAACTATCCGGCAGCAAAAATATGCTGCCGGCTAAATTTTTTCAAAATGATCAAAACCCTTGAGCTCCAGCTTTTTTCCCCTTAGATATATTCCAGGAACATCAACAACATTCCCGATTTTTTTTAAATCCTGTAAAGCTGTGTTCAGCTTTTCCCAGTTCTTTTCGGTACACACTCCCAATAAAGCGTAATCTTCTCCCCCCC
>SLAE01000076.1 GCA_007127015.1 Desulfonatronospira sp.
ACGTAGACCAGCTGGTCAGCTGCCTTAGGCAGACCTTAATCCGATCGTGCCTGTTCTACCCATTGGCGTCTCTGGACATTTCTGGGCAGCAGCCTGTGTTCGCTCAGGAGCCTCACCTAACGAGTCTTTATAAAATTATTCAGCAGCTTGAAGTTCAGCTGCAGAATCTGGATAAAGCGAATTTAGTTCTTAAAATTGATCTTACAGCGGTTTTATTTTTCTGCCTTACAATCTTCCAGGTTTCCAGCCTGCGGAATTACCTTGTGCAGGCGTGCCTGCCGCTGTCCTTGATCAGGCCACTTCAACAGCTGTATCCAGGCTGGACAGCATCCCGGCCGGTTCCCCGCGCCCTGTCCTGGACAGGGTCTGCAGAAGCCTGCGGCCGCACTCTTGCGGGACAGGGCTTCCGGTGTTGTTCTGTTCCTGCCTGAGTACCGCCCTGACGATCTGATCCAGTGTGTTTTCCGGCAGCTGAAAAACCGTATCCGCCTGTTCCCTGGAATTCATATGCGCCAGCACCCTGGAGGAATATTCAGGCTCCAGCCTGTCCAGAAGCCCGGCCGCTTCCCGGGTGGGCATCCGTTCCAGTGAACTGGCCATATCCAGAGGATGCAGGCTCCTGCAGAATTTCCGCAGTTGCCTGTCGTTGTTTTGCTTAAGGTATCTCTGCAGAGAATGATAAATAAAAGATGTTGACATGGTTCGCCTCCCTGTAAACACCGCCTGCCTGGCAGAGACGGCGGAAGGTGCCCATGTCGGGAAGTGACGGGTTTAACCGAAGGGCTGCACTTCTGCCGCCTGCGCGCGCTGACGCGGCGGATTGAATTTTTGCGGTTGACCGGGTGCGACGTTGCAGCGCCCGATACTGTCTGATTCCATGAACTGTAAGCTCCGGTTACGGTTGAACATCGAACGGAAAAGACCCCGGATCTTTCCGTCAAAAGAAAGCAGCATTTATGATTTAAAGACAAAATGGTGTCAAGATTTTTTTATCATGATTTTCATGCTGATGATCAGTCCTGATTGAGCGATTGCCCGGCCTGCCTGTTTTAACTCAGCGTACAAACAACCGGCCTATTAAATTTACCTCAAATAGGAATTGATATCCGGATAATAAGCGGGTACGTAAACGGCATTTCTTGTGAAAATTTGATCATGCGGATAAACAACAGTTAATTTAGTTTTAAGCGTCTCACCCGGGCGGATCGGGACCGAACCTGCGAGTAACTGAATAAGGAAATGATCATTTAGAACGAACCACCCCCAACCCCTCCTTTACCAAGGAGGGGAGCAGTCCGTGCTGAAAACTTTTTTTAATGCATGCGCAACTTTAACATACCGCGGTTATTGATTAAAAAAAGTAGTTATTTAGAAGGAGACCGGATGTGCTGCAGAGAGCCGCAGTTAAAATCAGTCTTAAGGAACCAAGAAAAAAGCTTATGGAAATGTTCGGTTTTCTTGGAAATTTCGGGACCAGGGAGATCCATCTCATCCATGTGCCTCCGAAAATCAATGCTCAGCAGCAGGCTGACATTGAGCAGAAGCTGGAAAAAATAAGCAAGGATGCGGGCAATTTCGGCCTTAACGTCCAGACGCATATCCGCTGCGGACATGTTCCTGTCGTCCTCAACGAGATAGCTGAAGAAAAAAAAACCGACTATACGGCTCTTTACTGGTTATCCAGGTCGCTTTTCCGCACCGCCCTGTTCGGGCATATCGAATCGGACATTCTCCGGCTGAGCAATCTTCCCGTGTTTATCTACAACCCCGGGCTGTTCAAATCCACAAACGGACTGGAAGAGGTCATGTACGCCACGGATCTGAAGAACACTGACGCGGCGGTTCTGCCTTACCTGGTGGACCGCAGATTCACGGCCAGAAGGCTGTATATTCTCCACGTGGGGGAAAGAGCCCCTGATCCGGACACGGAAGAGATGCGCAGAAAGCGGGTTCTGGACAGCCTTGACCGTCTGGCCCGCGCCTGCTCCCACGCTTATGACAGTGTTCAGCCGGTTGAGACCATTGGCGCGCCCCACAAGCAGATCGTCAAGCAGGCGGCACTGCAGAATGTTGATCTCATTGTGGTGGGCAAGTCGGAAAAACATGACCCCCTTAGCCAGATGGTGGGCTCCACCGCGGAAATCCTGCCCCACAGGTCCGGGCGCAGTGTTTTCATTATCCCTTCTCTCTGCGAATTCTCTGCTCCTGAAAACCAGCAAGGACTCCAGTAACCATGAATCTGAAAAACAATATCGTATTCGTGATATCGCTGCTGGCGATTCTTGTCGTGATTCTGGCCGGGATATTTTCCTCTGAGGCCCTGGACCGGGGATCAGCCTGGCTGCACAGTGAAATCATCAGCAATTTCGGCTGGTTTTACCTGATTGCCACCTTCCTGTTCCTGGTCTTCAGTCTGTACATGGCTCTGAGCAGGTACGGCCATATCAAACTGGGCATGGACCATGAAAAGCCGAGGTTCTCCTACTTCGGCTGGGCAAGCATGCTCTTTGCGGCCGGGATGGGGATCGGGCTGATATTCTGGGGTATGGCTGAACCCATGAGCCACTACATGAATCCGCCGGGCTATATAGAACCGGGCACTCCGGAGGCGGCCAGATTCGCCATGCTGCACAGCTTTTTTCACTGGGGGGTGCATCCGTGGGCGGTATACATCGTAATGAGCCTGTGCATCGCCTATTTCTCGTTCAGACGGGGCATGCCTCCGCTTATCTCCAGCTGTTTTTATCCTCTGATCGGCAACAGGATATATGGATTTCCGGGTTATTTCATCGATATTCTGGCTGTCTTTGCCACTGTATTCGGTATTGTCACCTCCCTGGGTCTCGGGGCCATGCAGATCAACAGCGGTCTGGCCTCGATACTGCCGTTTGAGGCCAGCCTTTTCAGTACGCTGATCATTATCGGCATTATAACAGCCATCTTCATGGCTTCCAGCATCATAGGTCTGGACAGGGGCATGCAGATTATGAGCAAAACCAATATCCTGCTGGCTGTTCTGCTCCTTGCGTTCATGCTTCTCATGGGTCCGACGAACATGATCCTCAACGTATTCATCAGCACCTTTTCCGATTACGTAACCTCCCTGTTCAATATAAGCCTGACCACCCATCCGTTCATCGGCCTGCAGTGGACCCAGGACTGGACTCTTTTTTACTGGGCCTGGTGGATATCCTGGTCCCCTTTTGTCGGCCTGTTCATAGCCAGCATCTCCCGGGGCAGGACCATCCGCGAATTTATCAGCGGGGCTCTTCTTGTCCCCACCCTGCTTACCTTTGTCTGGTTCAGCGTTTTCGGCGGAACAGCCTTCAGCCTTGAACTGAACAACGGCGCGGGCATAGCCGCTGCTGTTGCTCAGGACGTGTCCACGGGTCTTTTCCATCTTTATTCATTCTATCCGTTCAGCGAGGTCCTCACTCTGCTCACCGTCCTGCTGCTGGTGATCTTCTTTGTAACCTCCGCGGACGCAGCCACTTTTGTCCTGAGCCTGATGACCTCCAGAGGCAAGGCCGATCCTCCCACAGGCAAGAAAATCATCTGGGGCCTGACCGTTGCCGTAACCGCGGCCATCCTGCTTTTCGCCGGAGGCCTGGAAGGGCTGCAGCGCATGGCCATCGCGGCGGCCCTGCCCTTTTCAGCGATTATGCTGCTTATGTGTTTCTGCCTGCTGAGAGGCCTGCGTTACGAGTTTCGATATGAGAGGAATAAAGAACCGGGACAGAGGGGAAGCGCAATACAGTGAACAGCTGCCGCGTCAGTGACTTGCTCATGAAAACCTGCCTGCCCCGCTTCGGAAATCTGCTCCCAAAATTAAAAGGATGCGACCTGAACCGGGATTAATTTTTTCCGCAGCACTTTTTGTACTTAAGGTTGCTGCCGCACGGGCAGGGTTCGTTTCTTCCTGTTTTTGGGGCAGATCGCTGAAAAGTACCGGCCTCCCCGCGGAGTGAAGCGGCTTTGGCCGCATTCTGCGCCCTTTGTGAAGCAAAATGCGCGTATATTAAGGGAATAGATACAATCAGAAAAGCCAGTATTTTTTCGCGCTTTTCCGGATCAATCGGATACGGGCGCAATTCAGGATCAGGGTCATGCTCATGAGCCAGTACAAAAATCGGGACAAGCATATCTGACTTTTCATCATCATTAATCAGATCTTCCCAGCCCTCTCCTCCAAGGCGGGTGCCTGACAAAAAACCTTCAGCCCACTCATTGCCTTTGAATCCGTCTTCATATTCGAGTAAAACAGGATGGAAAGTATCGTTGTTTTCCAGCTGACCGACTATGGAATTCCAGTGCCTGAGAACAAGGGACGCGTATCTTGAGGCCTGTTCAGCCGTTTTAAACTCATGATCCTCCCCGCAGATATAATGCAGATAAGCACTCGGCATGACCATATCCGGCGAGCAGATAAGCGCGGTCAGAAAACCTTCCATCATTTCAATGCTCATGGCACCGGGAATTGCATCAAGAAGATCTCCCAGTTCATCCAGTTCCCGCTCAGAAAGCGGAGTTTTAAAAGACGGGCTTATTTCAACCATTTTTCTCCCTGGCAATCCGTAATTCATGAATTTCAGAATTCATGAACCCTGTTTTCTTTTCAAGCCGATAATGAATAATCACTGCGGCATGGTCAAGGATTATCTGCTGTAAGTGCAATCTTCCAGGCTGGACGCCCCCGTGTGTGGTAAATTTTCATTTTTTGCATCAACCATTAACCACTTAAAAAATTAACGCTTGCTCCTTATTACCTTGATTTTTCCGGTCAATTTTTTTAATCGCTTAATAAATGATATGTGGGAGAATTTTGTCTGCGTAAGCAGACCCGCTGCCGGATCTGAGCCTCAATATTTCAAAGAGCGAGATAAGCAGAAGACGGCTGACCACACGCATCGTTTATCAGGTGATGAGTCTTTATAAACCTGTCGGATAATAACATCCCCTAACCCTAACTAAGGAGAACACGATGAAAACAGCTGTTACAATTATGGTTGCCGCCATCCTCGCAATCAGTGTGCCTGCCTCGGCAAGTGTCATTGTCAACAAGGCCGTCACCGAGTCTGAGGTGCTGGCCGCCCAGCAGAACTGGTGCGACGCTCTGGTCGATATCAGCACCACCTATGCCGAAAGCGGCCATTCCTGCGCCAAAGCGCTGGCTGAACAGGTAATCGAGGGAGCTTACGGCTACCAGATGGGCGCCGTGCTGTTTAAACCCACATTGACAATAAATCCCCAGACGTTTCGCACAACACCTGAGGGCGCGCTGTCATATTTTGTCGGCTCGAATTCAGAATTTCCCAATGACAGCGGCTTTGCGCTGAAAGGCTGGACAAAGTGCGAGCCTGAAAACGCGGCCATCTTCATCTCGGGCAACAGTGCCAGCACTATGGGCAAGGTGCACTTCACCGACAAGGACGGCCAGGTCACGACAGTGGACAAGACCTGGGGATACGTCAAGGACGACGCCGGTCAGCTTCGCATAATCCTGCATCATTCATCACTGGAGTACAGCGGAGAATAAGCATTCTTCGAACATGTGCTGAACGGGATGAGTCCGGTCATTCATTATCCTGGACAACAGCAGTTCTGCTGCGGCTGAAGGCCATGTCAGCCGCAGCAGCTGAAGAATAGAGAGATGGGGTCAGAGAAAAAATGAGGCGCTTTCTCCTTTGTGACAAACTGACTCACTGACAAGATGAAATCAGCCCAATATTCAAAGACTAAATCTGCTGCAGCAGCTCGAATATTAACCCCTGCCGCTTTTGTCCTGAACAGCAAGCTTGACCATGACCATCTTCATGACTATGGTCAGTAAAATAGTCAGAAACAACCTGCACTGAACAGGATAATATCCATGGAAACAATAAAAGCATCCGAATTCAAGGCCAAGTGCCTGGCGTTGATGGACAAGGTTGCCAGATCAGGACAAACTCTGGTGATCACCAAGAACGGCAAGCCTGTTGCGGAGATTCGTCCCTATTCAGGAAAACGCGCGGAGAGTCCTTTTGGATTGCACCCAAACCTTA
>SLAE01000032.1 GCA_007127015.1 Desulfonatronospira sp.
TGTTCACGGACCATGTGTTGACCGGCCAGTGTGTCCGCGGTTTCTCCGGACTGACTGATGCTTAAATACAGGGTATCCTTTTCCTGGATAAAAGACCTGTATCTGAATTCTGAAGCTATCTCCACGTTTACCGGTATGCCGGCCAGGCTCTCCAGAACGTATTTACCCCATAATCCCGCATGATATGAGGTGCCGCAGGCCACCACCTGTACTCTGGAGGGAACGGGCATGCCTTCCAGTTCCTCAAGAATAATCCGGTTTTGTTTATGATCTATCCTGCCGGCCAGACAATCGGTCAGCACTTTGGGCTGCTCCATGATCTCCTTGAGCATGAAGTGTTTGTACCCGCCCTTCTGAGCGGCCTGAACATCCCAGGAAATGTGGTGAATCTTCTTTAAGGTGTGTTCCATTGAGGAGGACTGATAAACATTCCACTGACCGGAATCCATTTCCACCAGTTCATCATCTTCAAGGAAAACAACCTCCCGGGTAAAGGGCAGAAAAGCAGGAATATCTGAAGCAATGAAATTTTCTCCTGTGCCGATGCCCAGAACCAGAGGGCTGGCCTTTCTGGCCGCCCATACTTTGCCTGGATGATCTTTGCTGATCAAGGCAAAGGCGTAGGAACCATGAACCTGGGACATGCTCCATGCCAGGGCTTTAAGGATGGAGCCTGAATGATTCAGGGCATGCGCGATAAGGCAGACCAGAACCTCGGAATCCGTTTCAGAACGAAAAGTACATCCCTGTTCGCTGAGCATGGACTTGAGCTGCTGATAATTTTCAATTATGCCATTGTGCACCAAGGCCAGATTCAAGTGGACATCCAGGTGGGGATGGGCGTTGATCTCATTGGGCAAGCCATGAGTGGCCCATCTGGTATGCCCGATGCCTGTGGTCGCGTGCAGCACTTCGCCGCCCGCAAGTTTTTGTTCCAGGGCCTGCAGTTTTCCGGCGGAACGAAAAAGATGCAGCCGTCCTGAATGAACGAAAGCCAGCCCGGCTGAATCATAGCCTCGGTATTCAAGACTTTTCAGGCCACGAATAATGGCCGGAACAGCAGGCCGGTGACCGGTATAAGCAATTATTCCGCACATTTCTGAACAAGCTCCCTGGTTTTGAATTCATTGCTTACGAATAAAATTTTTAGAACGCATGAAATCTATTTTAGATCAATAAATCACTCAAGATGGTTTGTCCGCAATTTGGCGCAGAAATTCGTCCCAATGCATCATAAGCTGTGCCAGTGCCCTGCCCCGGTGACTGCGCGCGTTTTTCTGTGAAGGATCCATCTGTGCCGCAGTAAGACCTGTTTCAGGATCATAAAATAAAGGGTCATAACCAAAACCATCCTTTCCCCGAGGCTCTTTCAGGATCGTGCCCGGCCATTCCCCCCGGACTTCAACATATTGGCCGCCAGGGGCTAAAGCGGTCAGAACACAGATGAAAATGGCACTGCGTGCAGCTCCGGACAGGTGGTGCATTCTGCGCAACAGCTTGAGGTTGTTTTCCTCATCTGTCGCCTGAGGACCGGCATAACGGGCGGAGTAAACCCCGGGTTCCCCGTTCAGGGCAGGAACGACAAGTCCGGAGTCGTCTGCTAATGCCGGGAGTCCGGTTGCACTGCACACGGCCATTGCCTTGATGCGGGCATTTTCTTCAAATGTTGAACCTGTTTCCTGAATGTCTCCAATTTCAGGATACCTGTCCAGGCCGATGATCTTTATGTCCGGGCGCACCGCTGTGAGCAGTTCTTCCAGCTCCTTGATCTTTCCCTGATTACGGGAGGCCAGAACAGCCGTCAATTTTTCTTTAGGCATATTCCTCATGATTTTCCTGCATGGCCAATATTACATGCTGCTCAATCAAACTGTCAAAGCTTCAGCTTTTGAAAGACAAAGGTTTCCAGGTCAGCCAGAAGTACTTTATTGCGCAGTTGCGGTTTTTGTCCAGAAAGAACGTAGATGGCTTCCTGAGCCTGAATTGAGGCAATCATGCACACAATTGTCGCCAGATTGCCGAGGATGTCTTCAGCGCCCTGTTCCAGGCCATCCGGCCAGAAAGCTGCCGGGTCCTTGTCTCCGGGATAGACTGTGCAGGCCAAACCTGTTTTGCCTGCAACAAAGCCGGTAATCAACTTACAGCCATGTTTTTGTGCTGCCTGGAGTAGATCCCTTCTGAAATCAGTCCCTCCAAGGCAGTCAAGTATCAGATCCACACCCTGCAGCGTGTCCGGCAGATCTGAAGATTCAAGAAAAACCGGGCAGAGCTCCAGTCGGGTAAAGGGGTTGATTCTTTTGACCCGTTCCCGGGCGGCTTCCAGCTTGGACGTGCCCAGATGATCCATGCCGCCCAGTATCTGTCGATTGAGATTGCTTTCCTCAAAAACATCACCATCAGCAATCAGGCATGTTCCCACTCCTGAACGGACCAGAAGCTCAAGAACGTAACCCCCGAGGCCTCCCGCTCCAACTATCAGAATGCTGGAGCAGGCCAGAGCCAGTTGCGTCTTCAAGGTCAATGAACTGTAATTGCGCAGGTATCTTTCAAGATTGATTCCGTTTCTTAAAGTCAGCTGCTGGGCTGTATGCGGGTCCAGGCCGTGCCTTCGGGCCAGCTTGAGCAGATCTTCACCAGAAATCCAGGCGAAAGGATAATTCTTCCCGGTCCTGCTGGCTGAACTCACGGCCCGAATGAAATCATTTTCGGACATGAAATCAGCCGCCGCCGATAGCGGGAAAAAGCCCCACCCGGTCATTGTCCGAAAGCCTGGTATCTGGATGAGCGTTTTGGCCATTGACAAAGACAATTTTCACATCTTTCTCGGAAATGCCGAGAGTATGAATGATGTCCCGGGGAGTAGATCCGGCATCCAATTCCATCCGACCATCAGGAGGAGTAAATCCTGACAGGGACGCGAAACAGGCAACTTGAACGCGCATATTTCACTGCTCACTTTGCTCAATTCTGATCATAACCAGTGGAGAATAACTTAACCGCTCAAATGTACGCTTTGGTCCATTCATGCCTGAATTAAGAAACGAATATTTAAGTCAAGAATTAACGGCTCATGACTCCACTTTGGCCTTTTGCAGTTCCTCCAGGCTGAAATCCCACTTTGCTTTGTGCGGAGGCAGTTCTTCATTTATAAAAAAATCCGGAAGCTGATCATGCACGCTGGTAAATCCTGCGTCACGGTTGAAGGAGTATTCATCCCTTAGAATTTCCATTCCGGTTTTGCCGATATCGTCAACAGTAAAAGGTATTCCGAATCTGGCACTTATCAGCTTGGCTATGACTTCCAAAGCGTCTTCGGTATCCAGTACAGCAAAGGCGACAAACAGGCAAAATCCTGTGGAATCCACTGCCGCAGTGGCGATCTGCAGATTTTTGGAAGTCTCAACATTTCCTTGTTTGCCCAAAGGATCGATGTCTCCTCCCACTTTGAGAATATTCTGGCAGATGGCGTAACCGGCAGTGTGATCAGCGCCCATGGAACTTGTGGCATAGGTGACACCCACGCCCTTGGCCGTCCTGGGATCATAGGCCGGGATGGACTGCTTCTTGACCACAGGCACTCGGTCCACACCAAGGGCATCAGCGGTATATGCTGTCCCGTTGGCTATGATCACCCCCAGGTAATCTGCAGGATCATATACTCTTTTCAAAAGATCAATAGCGGCCTGGCCGTCACCCCAGGGGATAATACCGCCTTCCATGGCCATGGCCAGCGTTGTACCGGTTTCTATGGTGTCCAGTCCCAGATCGTCGCATAAACGATCCAGCATGGCAATTTGATCCATGTCGGATATAAGCAGATTGGAACCAAAAGCCCAGACAGTTTCATATTCAAAACCCGAGGTCAGATACGTACCATTTTCGTCGCAGTATTTCTGGGAACACTGGATCACGCATCCGGCATGGCAGCCCTCTTTGGCGATGCCTGCACGCTGATTGATGAGTTCAATCATCTTTTCACCGCTTATCTGGTCCGCCTTATCAAACCTTCCCAAGCGAAAATTTTTCGTGGGCAGTGCTCCGGCCTCATTAATGATGTTGATTAAAATGGAAGTACCATAGCCGGGCAAACCCTGGCCGGTTACCGGATGATTGATCAGAATTTCGGCCCATCTTTTGGAAGCTGCCTTGAAAGCCTCCTTATCGGCTATGGTCTGACCGGGACCACCCTGAGCATCAATAACAATGGCCTTGATTTTTTTCGATCCCATGAGTGCGCCGAGGCCGCCTCGACCAGCTGCCCGGCTGGGATTGCCTTTGGGATCCGTAAACATGATGGAGGATGCCAGGCGGCTGTTTTCTCCGGCAGGACCAATAACCATGATGCCAGCCTTTTGTCCGAAACGTTCAAACAGTTTGGCTGAGGCTTCATAAGTTCCAAGCCCGGCTATTTCCGGCAGTTCCAGAAAATCCACGCCGTCTTTGGTTATGAAAATCGTCTGATAGGGTACCTTGGTCTCCGGCTTATCCTCAAGGACAAAGCCGGTTATATCCAGCTTGGCAAGTTTTTGAGAAAAAGTTCCTCCGGAATTGGATTCCTTGATGGTCCCGGTTAAAGGTGATTTGCCGCCGACAGAGAGTCTGCCGGTATTGGCGGCGGCAGTGCCGGTCAACAGCCCCGTGGCCACGACCAGTTTGTTGGCCGCGCTCAAGGGGTGACAGGTAGGAGGCACCTCCCTGCGTACAAGCCTTGAAGTCAGGGCCCGTCCGCCAAGACCCGAGTAATCCCCGGACTGATCTTCGAACACCGCTTTTTTTGTTCGTGTGTTGATGCGCAACAGTCTGGCCATGGTATCCTCCTGGTTTGCTGGTGGATAGGGAATATTGGACTAAAAGAAGATAATCGCTTATAACAAAATAGGAATTAATCTGTAAAGACAACATTGGCACCATGCCTTGCTAAAAGCAATACTTCCGGGAGGATATTGATGGGTTTTAAAGATGATTTGGCCGCGCTGGGCTACCCCAGACTGGACTGGATACAGGTGGGGATCACCAACAGCTGCAACGCTGCCTGCATTTACTGTCCCCATCGAGTTTACCAGAAAGCCGGTCGCTGCAGACATATGTCCATGAAGGTATTTACTTCTCTTTCTCCTGCCTTTGCCCGCGCCGGACTTGTCTATCTTCAGGGTTGGGGTGAGCCCATGCTTCATCCCGAATTTTTAACAATGCTGAAAATGGTCAAAAAAAAAGGAGCTGAAGCAGGAGTAACCAGCAACGCCACTTTGTTGACCGAAGATAGGCTCAAAAAACTGGTGGATCAGGGTCTTGATGTTTTAAGCCTCTCTGTTGCCGGAGTCGACGAACAAACAAACGATCAGATAAGGCCTGGAAGCCCCTTGAAACAGGTTTTAAAAGCCCTGGAAACAGTGCACAGGGTCAAGGCCAGAGCGGGAAGTCCAACTCCGCGGATCCACCTGGCCCACATGCTTCTGGCTTCAAGACGCAGGGACATTTCGAAAATGGCCAGGTTTTTCAACGCCCTTGCCCTGGATCAGATTGTAGTCAGCACCTTGACCCTGGCTGTAAGTCCGGAAATGGAAAAGGAAAAATATCCTGCAAAAAGCCCTGAAGACTATGAACAGTTCAAAAAGGAACTTTTGGATATGCGCTCTGATGTGGATATCCGGGACCGGGTCTTCTTTCATCTGTACAATCCCTATGCTTCGGCAGGTGTGTGTTCTGAAAATATACAAAAATCCTGTTACGTGAATGTTGAGGGAAACATTCTGCCCTGTGTATATACTGATGTCAGCGGCGAGCAGTCAGTGCACAAACATTTTCAGAGTAAAAAATACCCGCTTTATCCTCTGGAATTCGGGAGCTTGTCCAGCGCTGCTCTGAAAAAGATCTGGTATGGAGATAAATATCGTGAGTTCAGAGCAAAAATGTTCAGGGGTTTGTCTCCGGATACATGTAATGTCTGCTGTAAA
>SLAE01000146.1 GCA_007127015.1 Desulfonatronospira sp.
AGGGTTGACATGGTTTCTATACTTCCCTAAATATTCTTAATAAGGATATAAGCCGGTAATCAATAAATTCCAGCATAAACAAGGAGATCATGATGCCAAACCCAGTTACTGACAACAACTTTGAAACAGAAGTGCTTAAAAGCGAACTGCCGGTTCTGGTGGATTTCTGGGCTCCGTGGTGCGGACCGTGCAGAGCCATTGCCCCGGTCGTGGAGGAACTGTCCCAGGAATACACCGGCCGGATCAAGGTGGTGAAGATGAATGTTGATGAGAACCCTTCAACACCCAGCAAATATGGCATAAGAGCCATTCCTACGCTTATCCTCTACAAGGGGGGCGACGTTCTGGAACAGGTCACCGGCGCAGTGTCCAAAGCCAATCTCAAGCAGATGATCGACAAGGCCGTATAAAGCATGAAAAAATACCAAAGCGTGGTGGTGGGGGGTGGTCCGGCAGGGATTACGGCAGCCCTCTACCTTTTGCGTGGAGGGCTGAAGATTGCCTGGGTGGAAAAACTTGCGCCCGGAGGACAGGTCCTTATGACGGAAACCATCGGCAACTATCCGGGATTTCCTCAAGGAGTAAAGGGCTTCGAACTCATCGACCTCTTCACCGCTCATCTGAATGATTTCGATTATGATAAATACAGGGATGAAGTGCAGAATATCCAGATCGGCGAAAACGAACATCGCATAAAGCTTTCTGAAGATTGGATACAGACAGACACTGCGATCATCTGTTCCGGCGCTTCCTGGAAAAAGCTGGGCATACCCGGTGAAAACAGGCTGAACGGCAGGGGAGTGTCCTACTGCGCTCTTTGCGACGGCAACTTTTTTCGGGATCAGGAAATTGCCTGCATCGGCGGCGGGGATACCGCTCTGGAAGAATCTCTGTACCTGTCCAAGCTGGTCAAAAAAATTTATCTGATTCACCGCAGGGACGCATTCAGAGCTTCCAAAATTTACCAGGACAAAGTCATCGCCAACCCGAAAATTGAAATTCTTTATGACACAATACCTAAAGAATTTGTTGGCCAGCATAACCTGGAGAGCCTGACTCTGGTGAATCTGAAAACCAAAAAAACATCGAGTCTGAAAGTCAGCGGTGCTTTCGTGTTCATCGGATTGAAACCTGAAAACATGTTTTTGCCCGATGAAATTAAAACCGATGCTTTTGGATTCGTAATAACCGATATCGAAATGCGTACCAATATTCCGGGAATATTCGCGGCCGGAGATATCCGTTCAAAAGTCTGCCGACAGATAAGTACGGCAGTGGGAGACGGAGCAACCGCAGCTCAAAATGCCCAGATTTATCTGGAGCAGACTCCGGTTAACCATATCAACGGGCAAACAAACAGCGGACCTTGATCAATAAACCCATGCCTCTATAGGGTCTTCCTTCAAATGTTCATCAGAACCTTCTACTGCACAACCGGTCTCTGCTTCAGGCGATCATTTCAAATAATCACCGGATAGTCTGCAGATCATGGCTGTTGCGAGATGAAATTCTATGTGGCATAATAAAGATTATCTGAATTTTTATTAATGCCAATAAAATACCCATAAAGAAACCATGCGAAAAATAATATTTTATCTTTTACTCATTTTGGCCCTTACGGCTCAGACAGGCTGCGCCTGGCTGCAGCGCGGACCTCAACCCCTGGAAGACACACCTCAGGAACTGGCTCAGGCGGGAATGGATGCCATGGACCAGGAAAGATACAGGCTGGCCATTGAGCACTTTACAGCCCTGAGAGACCAGTATCCTTTCAGTCCGCATACCCCCATGGCAGAGGTGGCTTTGGGAGACGCGTACTACAAGGCCGGCAGATATGACGCGGCTATCACAGTATTTACGGACTTCATGGATATGAATCCGCGTCATGAATTGATCCCTTATGTCCTGTTCAGGACCGGGCTTGCCCATTACAATAAATTCAGGTCAATTGACCGGCCTCAAAGAGATATGCAGCATGCCCTGGAATATTTCAGACGGATCAAACAGGCCTATCCTGAATCTGAATATGCTGAATATGCGGATTACTATATGCTCCGGTGCCGGACTAGAATCGCCGAGCACGAGCTGCACATAGCCGATTTTTACTGGCGTACCGGGCGTTATGGTTCGGCCTGGCAGAGGTATAAATATGTCGAGGATAATTTTTCCGATCTGCCTGAGATCGTGGAGTATGCTCAGGAAAGAGCCAGGACCAGCTATTTCAGGCATCAGGAAGAAGAATCCCAACAGAAAAGAGCCGCTGAACACGGCTCCTGGAAAAACTGGTTTGACTGGCTGTAGATTCGGATTAAGAAATATGCCCCCGGTCGAAGACACTGGACCGGTTAATTATTTTGTATTTTTCAGATGTGTTCGCAAAATGCCACGAGATTAAGATTTGAGTATGGTTCTGCTCTGATAACCATTCGATTTTTTCTACCAGGTCCTGAAGTCTGGCCCCCCCTGAGCCTGCAAAAACTTTTTGCAGGCTCAGGTTTTTTCAATCCTGAATCCGGACCTCAAGTTCATCTCCTGGACGGATAACCTGTCCGCTGGAAATATTATTCCATACCTGGAGATCGCCGGGACATACCCCGTACCTGGCCGCAATTGCCCACAGGGTATCACCTCTGCGCACCTGATAAACAGTTGTTCTCAAGCCCTGCTCACCGACTGCGTCTGAACCTGGAATGTTAAGTACCTGACCTGGTCTGATGGTGTTGTTTCTGAGTCCGTTGGCGGCTGTCAAAGTCTTTACGTCCACGTTGAACTTTCTGGATATATCCCACAAAGTATCTCCCCGGGTCACCCGGTATGTGGTGGTAACCCTGGCGGCCTGACCTCCGCTTGAGGCCTGCACGCGGCCCGGGATATAAAGCATCTGTCCCGGTCTTATGGTATTGCCGCTCAGCCCGTTGGCGGCTATCAAAGTCTGCATGTCAACCTTGAACTTTCTGGAAATATCCCACAAAGTGTCTCCCCTGCGCACTTCATAGTTGCCTCTGCTCTGGGCATAATCCATTGTGGATGCTGTATGACCGTGTTGTGAGCCGCTCGCGGGAACAATGACATACTGGCCTGGGCGCAGCAGGTCCGATCTTGTGTCGTTTAGATTTTTCAACACATTGATCGGGACCCCGAACTGCCTGGAAATCCTCCACCAGGAATCTCCACTGGACACCTGATAGCGGTGATAACCGGCAAATTCTCTTGCGGAGGGACTTTCCAGATAATTTGCCGCAGCTTTTGCCTTGCTCCGGGGAAGCATTATTTTCACCCGGGCATCTGAAGGGCTGACCTGTCTCCTGAATCCCGGATTATAATCTTTGAATTCATCCCAAGAAAGTCCTGCGGCACCGCTTAGAGCAAGCAGGTCGGTTCCCGGTCCGATCTCAAGCTCCTTAAAATCAGGGGCGGCATCCCAGTTGATCGGCTCAAATCCCAGCTCTTCAAGATTGCGCAGGATTTTCAGAATCGCCAGAAATTTTGGAACATAGTTCCTGGTTTCCTGCGCGAGATAAGGACCATTAATCAGATCGAAATAATTGTCGTGGCCGCTGCTTTGCAGCGCCCTGCCAACCCTGCCCTCGCCCGCGTTGTACGCGGCCAGAGCCAGATACCAGCATCCGAAATCTCCGTAGAGTTTTTCCAGATAATCTGCAGCAGAATGCGTGGAAAGAAACGGATTCCTTCGTTCATCAAGCCACCAGTCCACTCTCAGGCCGTACATTCTTCCGGTTCCGGGCATAAACTGCCATATGCCCGCGGCGCCTGCCCGGGAGTAGGCTCTTGTGTTGAAGCCGCTTTCGGCAAAGGGCAGATATATAAGATCCAGAGGCAGACCCCTTTCCTCAAAGACGTCCCTGATATAAGGCAAAAATGTTTCTGAGCGTTTGAGCCAGATTTCAAAGGAGTTTCTGTATCGGTGAGTATAAAGTTTAAAATAATTTTCCATGGCCTGGGTTTCACGGGCGTCAAGCACAAAATCAAAGCAGGTTTCAGTCTCCAGGGCTTCCTTTTCAGCCTCTGTCAGGGGCTCATGCTCCAGATCGTCAATCTCGTCTTCAGTAATTTCATGCATATCCCTGCGAAAAAGACCCTCTGCGGTTTTTGCTTCAGGAGATATGCCCTGTTCAAAAAAATCATGGTGCTTCACTGTTTTCATGGGTTCCGATTCAGGAAGTACAGGTTTTTCTTTTGGAGCTGATGCGCAGGCTAGAAGCAGAAAAAAGGCCGGTAAAAGGATGAGCAGGCGTACAGGCATATTAGGAACTCCTTCTGAAAGACAATTGAGTCGACTGTTAACCGCACAGAATTAGAGGTTTCGCATGACCGACTGATGCTGACAACAGGTTGTTATTAAACTGCAAGACATTTGGCAACAGTTAATAAGCCTGCTTCTCATTGATAATAATTGATATTCATAAGCATATAACTGACAAGTATTTGATTTTTAAAATTATTTTATGCATAAAAACTTGATCGTAATAAGAATTACAATCAACCTGATTGTATAATCAAATTATCAATTCAAATTAACATGCCCTCTAAGTTGTTATAATAAAAGACAAAAATATGATTCAGACTTTATCGCCAAGTTTTTAAAAAAATTTTATGTTCAGGAGGTGAAAATCCTGTTTTTAAAAATCATCACAAATGTCAAAATATCAGCTTAATATTAGATGTTGACATTCCTGCTTTACAACTTTTCATAATACAAAAAGACATATAGCACAGATAACCAAAATGAAATCTGAAAAAAAAAAATGTAATCTGAAATACAAATATGTATTTTTAGATAATGAGCAAATAAACTATGACATAATTAATTGTGCGTTTTACTGCAAAAAATACTTATTCCGGGAGCTTATTAACAGTTAACTTTGTGACTTATTGCTGTTCTCCAGGCTCTGGACCTTGATTGGCGATGAAAGGATCCAGGGAAACCATGTTTACATGAATGTTCCGTATTGCTAACCTAAGAGATATGCAATCAATTTATGTGCCGGGAAGGAAGCCTGTTCTTGAAATGTTGGAATCAGGGCACAGGAACATTGATATGGTCTTTATCAAAAAACCTGTTCCCAGAGCCCTTGACCGGATCATCGATCAATGCAGAACGCTAAATGTCAGATTCAAGCTTGTTCCCGGCCCGGAGCTGGACCGCCTGAGCCACGCGCATCAGGGTGTAGTTGCCAGGCTGCGTCTGCACGAATTTTCTGACCTGGACCAGCTTGTGCGCGTGACTAAAGCGACGCACTTTCCGGTGATACTGGTCCTGGATCAGGTTCAGGATCCCGGTAATCTGGGGACCCTGGCAAGGACTATTGCCGCTCTGGGTGCTGGCGGCCTTATTGTGCCCAGGGACAGAAGCGCTCCACTGGGTCCCGGGGCCATGAAGGCTTCAGCAGGGGCTTTAATTAGAACCCGCATTGCCCGGGAGGTCAATCTGGCCAGGACTCTGGATCGCCTGCACCAGGAAGGCATGAATATTTACGGGGCCACCATGGATCAGGGAGAAAGCTTCCTGGATATCTGTTATGAATTCCCGGCCGTTTTGGTGCTTGGAGGAGAGGAAAAAGGAATCCGGCCCAATGTGCTTAAAAGATGTACGCATAAGATTCATATACCCATGCCCGGAGGTCTGGATTCCATGAATGTCGCTCAGGCCGGCGCGATTATTTTCGGACGGATGCTTTCGGATTTACGGACAAAGGGGCGGAAAAAAGAAGAAAAAAACACGGGCCGAAAGGATTAAGCAGTTGTTTTTACGTCAGGAATGCAGACCAGCTAACTTCAGCGAATGAACCTTCTGCAGCGTTAAA
>SLAE01000113.1 GCA_007127015.1 Desulfonatronospira sp.
ATCTGGCCAGGCAGATGGAAGGAGCCACCCAGATCGGATGTCAGGAGTTCGGCGAACTTATCGGGAAGAATCTGTAATCAACTGCGAATGCTGAGATGCTGAGATGCTGGAATGCTGGAATTCTGGAATTCTGGAATTCTGGAATTTTGGAATTGAGGAATCTGGGAATCGGGAAGATGTGAAGAGATGAAGAGATGAAGAGTAGAATTACTTAAAAGAACCGAAGAGAAAGCCTCTTACGTCGCCAAAGTTGATCATTTTGTAACGTATCTCCTGGGATTGATTCTGTACTTTTTAACTTTATAATTAATGATCCTGTAGCTGACCCTCAGGTTCCTGGCGGCCTGGAGCATATTGCCCCGGGCCTTTTTCAGCGCGTCAATGATGATTTCCTGTTCAAACCTGGCCACAGATTCCACAAAAGGCAGATCCTGATCAGTGGCGGTACTTTCCGCTGTCTGCAGTGTGGGGGGGAGATGATAGGTGCGGATCACCTCCTCATTGCAGATCAGCACTGATCTTTCCATACAGTTTTTCAGCTCGCGCACGTTTCCCGGCCAGTGATACTGAATGAGCAGATCTGTGGCCGGGGTGGATATTCTTTTTATGTTTTTTTCATAATCTGAACAGAAAAGCTGAAGAAAATTCTCCGCCAGAGGCAGGATGTCTTCTCTGCGCTCCCGCAGGGCGGGAATGAAGATGGGAAAGACATTGATCCTGTAATAAAGGTCTTCTCTGAATCTCCCCTGTTCAATAAGCTTTTCCAGGGGCTGATGCGTGGCGCAGATGTTGCGCACGTTGACCATTGTTGTTTTTTCCCCGCCAAGTCTTTGTATCTCCCCATCCTGGACAGCGCGAAGCAGTTTTGCCTGGGCCTCGGCGCCCAGTTCGCCTATCTCGTCCAGAAACAAGGACCCTTTGTGCGCCAGTTCAAATCGTCCCTTTTTCTGTCCAACCGCTCCGGTGAAAGCACCGCGTTCATATCCGAAAAGCTCGCTTTCCAGCAGCTCTCCAGGCAGGGATGCGCAATTGAGTTTGATGAACGGCTTATCTTTTCTGGGACTTAATTTATGTATGGCTTCTGCCAGAAGTTCCTTGCCGGTGCCGGATTCGCCGCGCAGGAGAACCGTAGCACGGCTGGGAGCGACCTGCATGATCTGGTTCATGATCTGATTCATGACCTTGGATGTGAAGATGAGTTTGCTGGGGACGTAAGTCTGTCCGGCTGTAATCTCGCCTCCCATGCTGAACATGGGCTGTTCTTTTTGCCTGCTTACATCTTCCTGTAAAAAAGAAACCTGCCTGGCAATAAATATTCCCAGCACCTGCAGGAAACCGCAGGCCGTTTCCAGTTCAGGCAGATCTCTCGCCTCCATTTCCGCATTCAATACCCCCAGTATTTCCGGAGTGTCCTCTGGTCCCTGCCTTTTAACGGGTACGGAAATAAATGACAAAGAAGATAGGTCTTCAGGAGAACGGTCAAAGGCCAGGTTTAGAAAATTGGGATCATCTTTCATCAGCGGCACGATAATGGGAGACTGCTGTTTGATTACCTGGCCGATGATGCCCTGGCCCGGGGTATAGGAATATTTTGGACTTCCTGAATGGCCTACGTAGAGACTGAACTCTATGCTCCGGGTTTTGGGATCAAAAATAGCCAGGGACATGCGTTTGTATCCCATTCTGGAACAGGCTGCCCGGAGCAGCTTTTCCAGGCCGTCATGCACAGGAACATGCCAGCCGTGCGTCAAAAGCAGCTTTTCCAGGGCAATCAGATAGCTGTTCTCATTCATATTGCTCATGAAGCGCAGACCTTTATTCACCCAGGCTGACTTCAGGCGGAAGCCATAAATTCAGCCCCCAGCCTTGCCGCCTGAAGGTTTGACTCCACCAGTCTGGGAGCAAGCCTTTTTTCTATGCTCTTAAGGAAATCTTCCAGGCTGAGCGGCAGATAACCCCCGGCAAAAAAAGCGCCAAGCAGAACCGTGTTTGCCGTCTGTACAATCCCGGTCTTCCTGGCCAGTTCCATGCAGGGAATGAAAAAGAATTTTTCAGTACATTTGCCGATGCCTTCCCTGATCTTCTCCATTGACGGATAAGTTTCCCTGCCCATGGAGACCGACAGTGTGGGGATTGGAGCGTCGCTGGCCAGGATCCGGCCCCCGGGACGAAGATAAGGCAAGGCTCGAAGGCTTTCCACCGGCTCGAACCCCAGAAGGATATCCGCTTCACCCATGGATATCTTGGGACTCAGATAGCCGCCCAAAAGTACAAATGAGTGAACAACTCCGCCTCTTTGAGCCATGCCGTGGATTTCACCGGCGGTGACTTCAATTCCACTGTCCAGGGCTGTTTCAGCAAGAAGTCTGGTGGCTGTCAGAGTGCCCTGTCCGCCAACTCCGGCAAAAAAGATGCGTATGGGTTTCATGAATCAACTCCCGGTAGTCTCAGGTTTCAAGCTGGGGCATAGCTGAACACAGACCATGCAGCCTGCGCAGTGTACAGGATTTATATGCACCTCTTCCCCTTCAAGGTAAAACGCAGGACATGCCAGGGTGTGCACGCACTCCAGGGCGGCCTGGTCAGATACGGCAACCCGGGCTTTTTTGGTACGTTTCTGCCCCAGAACTTTCCTGGCGAACAGCGGACAGGGATCTTCGGCAATGAGCACCCGCACTCCGGAGGCTTTCTTTAGTTCTTCAATAGCCCTGGACAGAGCCTTCTGATTCAAGGCCTTGATCCTGCGCACTTCATTTACCCCTGAGGCTCGGACAAGTGGTTCTATCTCTATTCTACCGGGTTTTCCTTCAAAAACAGCCTGGTCCACTCCGGGATGGGGCTGATGCCCGGTCATGGCCGTAGTCCGGTTGTCCAGAATGACCAGAAGAAGATCATGCCTGTTGTACACTGCATTGATCAATCCGGTTATGCCTGAATGAAAAAAAGTGGAATCACCTATAAAAGCCACTACCGGATCTTCAACAGCCTTGGACATCCCGCAGCCTGTAGATACTGAAGAACCCATGCACAGCAGAAAGTCTGCAGTGTTTAATGGAGGTAGCATCCCCAGGGTGTAACAGCCGATATCGGAAGAATAAACGGCATTGTCTCCGAATATTTTGCGGACCTGAACATAGACGGAGCGGTGCGGACATCCGGCGCATAGATTGGGAGGCCTGCCGGGAAGATTCGACTGATCAACGGAGCAGACTGTTTCCACCGGCGCATCAAGGTCCAGCAGATGATGCAGGGCAGTGCTGATCATTGAAGTGGAATATTCATCCCACAAAGGCAGGTCTTTGCCCTTGCCCCTGACCTGGATGGTCAAACCTTTTTGCTGGCAGATGCGTCTGACTTCATTCTCCATTATAGGTTCCAGCTCTTCCAGGATGAGCACCCTGTCCAGGTCTTCAAGGAAATTATTAACCAGGTCATCGGGGAATGGATAGCAAAGACCCAGTTCAAGCACCTTGACCTTAAGTTCTGGATGAAGTTTCAGTACATCGCCAAGATAGGCTCTGGAAACCCCTGAAGCTATCACTCCGGCTTTGCCCCGACCATAGACATTGTTCCAGTCAGACCTGTTCACCTCACCGCGGATTGTTTCCAGATTGGCGAGCAAAGCCCTGTGTCTGACCCGGCCTACTGCAGGAACAGAGACGAACCGCTGCGGATCCCTGGCGAAAGCGCCTTTTGTCCGTGCCGGGGATAAAGGTCCGAAGACTACAGGACCACGCATATGGTTGACCCGGGTAGTGGTGCGCAGCATGACCGGCTGTTGCCACCTGGCGGAAAGCTCGAAGGCCTCCCGTGTCATATCCTTGCACTCCTGGGCTGTTGAGGGTTCAAAGCAGGGCAGCCCTGCAAGGCGGACATAGTAACGGCTGTCCTGCTCATTCTGGCTGGAATGACAGCCCGGATCGTCGGCACAGAGAATGACCAGACCACCCGGAGTGCCGATGTGGGCCAGGGTGACCATGGGATCGGCGGCCACGTTGACTCCCACATGCTTCATTGTCACCAGGGTAGGCACGCCGCCGAGGCTGGCTCCGCCGGCAACCTCCATGGCTACTTTTTCATTAATCGAGTATTCGAAATAGAAGTCGCCATGTTTTGAGAGGCGGAAAAAAGTATCCGGCACCTCTGATGAAGGCGTTCCCGGATAGCATGATATAAAACCCACACCCGCCTCCAACGCTCCCCTGACAATGGCTTCATTGCCCAGCAGCAAAGATCTGGTGCCGGCTCTGGAATCAAGCAGATTCATTTATTCTAGCTCCTTTAATCCTCAATTTTTTGACGCAGATTTTCTATCTTGTACTGAATAAAGCCGTCATCAATGCCCTGTGCCTCAAAAAGGAGGTTTTCATACGCCTCCAGGGCCTTTGTATATTCTCCAGCCTGCTCAGCTACAAATGCCTTTTGAACATTAAACTGATTTGTGAATTCCAATGGAATTTCCCCTTCTCCTTCTTCCAGAACTTCAAGCGCGCGGCCGTATTCTTCCAGAAACTCCAGGGCCTTTGCCTGCCCCAGGACAGCTACTGGACGAAGGGTTCTGTCGACTTCTCCAAGACGCTCAAAGCTGGAGGATGCCTGTTCATATCTGCCTGCATCCATATGAATGCGCGTTATCTCCAGCAATACGCCGCCGCGCATGGTCTGGGGAGCCCGGTCCAGAAAATCGTTCAGGGCTTCAAGCCTTTCCCGTTCAGCTTGAATGGCCATGATCCGGTTCATCTCCTGCAAGGCCTGCTGCTGAGCTCTTTCCTGGAAAAAGTTGTATCCGCTGTAGACAGCGGCCACAACCACTATGGTTGCCAGGACCAGGATTATGAGCTTCTGGTGTTCCTGGATTTTCTGCAATAATGGATGAGCTGTCTCATCCGCCTCACTCATGATTTTATCCAGAAATCCCTTTTTTTTCCTAGGGTCAGCCATGTTGCCTCCTGTTTAAGTCCTGTAATTCAGTGCGTCAGTCGGTTAATCAGTTAATCTGTGATCGGTAAATCAGTGAATCAGGTGAAAATTAGTCAGTTAGTCAGAAAGCGACGATACAATTGAAAGTAAAGAAGCAGGCAGGTTGATCAATATTCAATTACACCGCTTATCAGCGCATGAATGATTCTATCGTTTTACCTGTTTGTATACATTGCCGCATCAACCTGTTGAACTTCTAAAATAACATATATACAAGCACAGAAAAAGACTGATTGATTCGCCGATTTACAGGTTATTGTCTGCAGACCAGCTGTTCCAGGGTCATTTTGTCCAGAATGGAGTTTATGCTCCGTGTTGACGGGCTTTCCGGATGGGTTTTAACGTAAATGTATCCTTCGTCTCCAGAGCGTACGATCTCAGGATCAATGGGAATTCGGCCCAGAAAATCAGTTCCTGTCTCTCCGGCCAAAGCCTCGCCGCCGCCTGAATTGAAAATATCCAGATGTTCGTTGCATTTGTGACAGACATACCCGCTCATATTTTCAACAATTCCCAGAATCGGAGTATTCATGTCCCTGCAGAAGGAGATGGAGCGGCGCACGTCGTCAACAGCAACGGCTTGAGGGGTGGTAACGATCAAAGCTCGAGTATTGTCACCCAGCATCTGAAGTACTGTCAAGGGCTCATCGCCTGTACCCGGAGGGCAGTCCACGATGAGACAGTCCAGATCGCCCCAGGAGACATCCTGCAGGAACTGGCGGATGAGCCCCATTTTCACCGGACC
>SLAE01000104.1 GCA_007127015.1 Desulfonatronospira sp.
ATAATCAAACCAAGAGCTCAGGAAGAAATCATCAAGAGGATAAAAAATGCTGAAAAAGCCGGAGCAGTGGCTGTTGGTGTTGATATTGACGGAGCCGGACTGGTGACCATGGCCTTGAAAGGTCAGGCCGTCGGACCCAAGGACAAAAACGAAATAAAGGAGCTGGTTCAATCAACCAGCCTGCCTTTCATCCTCAAGGGTGTCATGACGGTTGAGGACGCTCTCGACGCCCTGGAAGCCGGTGTTTCAGCCATTGTGGTCTCCAATCATGGAGGAAGGGTTCTTGATCATACTCCTGGAGCGGCAGAAGTGCTCCCGGAAATTTCAGATCTTGTCCGTGGACGGATGCTTGTCCTTGCTGACGGTGGTGTGCGTTCGGGCTCCGATGTATTGAAGCTTCTGGCCCTTGGAGCAGATGCGGTTCTAGTAGGGCGGCCTTTGATTACAGGAGCTTTTGGAGGAGGCAAAGAAGGTGTAAGCTTTGTCCTGGACAAGTATCGTCAGGAACTTGTGCAGGCCATGCTTCTTACAGGAGTTCCAGACGTTGAAAATGTCTGGCCGGGTATTCTGGATTACAAGGGATAGTTCTTTTGTTCTCTTATCTCCCGATCCGGGCATTCAGTCCGGATCGGATATATCGGATTCTTTAAGCACGACCCTGTCTTCATCATCTCTTTCCCGCAGCAAAACATCCACTTGTTCCTGAGGTGAAGTATTAATCTTTTTACCTACAAAATCAGCATGAATCGGCAGTTCTCTGAGCCCCCGGTCGATGAGGACCAGCAGCTTTATGCATCCGGGACGGCCGAAATCAAGCAGTGCGTCCAGTGCGCTTCGGACCGTTCGTCCGGTATATAGAACATCATCCACAAGGATAAGATTTTTGCCCTCCACTGAAAAATTTATTTTGGTGCTGCTTATTACCGGAGTTGAGGTCATGTTGGTCCAATCATCCCGATAAAGGTTAATATCAAGTTTACCCAGAAGAACTTCCTGGCCGGTCTTGTCTTCAAGCATCTTTTTCAGCCTTGAGGCCAGGTCCACTCCTCGGCGCTGAATTCCGATCAGAGCCAGGTTGTCGGTT
This sequence comes from Desulfonatronospira sp., assembly GCA_007127015.1. Lineage (GTDB taxonomy): Bacteria > Desulfobacterota > Desulfovibrionia > Desulfovibrionales > Desulfonatronovibrionaceae > Desulfonatronospira. Next base: position 1,085 of record SLAE01000104.1, read on the forward strand.
TCACCGGTATGCTCCCAGACTTGGGAAGCAAGCCTTTCCAATGTCTTTTGCATCTGCTTGGCATTGAGAATGGTTTTTGAGATCATTTTTTTCTCCTGATTATCAGGGAATTCTTCTGAATCCAGATATAATCAAATTCTGGAATATGTTGTCCGGTTGTATTATAAGAGAGAAATCTGCTTATAGCTGTATTTTTTACAGGGGTAAATATGTCAGAGGTCCAAAAAAGGTATAAAATTGAAGGGATGACCTGCGCGGCATGTTCGGCCAGACTGGAGAGGGTTATTGCCGGACTCAAAGGAGTAAACAAAGTCCAGGTCAATCTGCTTGCGGAGAAAATGCATGTTCTGGGAACAGAGGAACTTGATCAGGATGAGGTGCTGAGCACGGTGGAGAAGGCAGGCTTTCGCGCCTACCCTGAAGAGGAGTATTTCAATACCAGAAATTTCAAGGTCAAAGGCTTGACCTGTGAAGCCTGTGTACGCAGGCTGGAAAATAAGTTGATCGATGTTCCCGGAGTGAAGTCCGTAACAATCAATCTGGTCAATGAAACTGCCCGTATAGTCATGGATCCGGATGTAAGCATCGAGGAACTGGTCCAAGAGACTGAAAAAATTGGCTTTACTCTGGAAGCAGGCAGCAGGGATGTTCAGGAGTTTGACCGCGAACTGGCGGAAAGGCTGCGCCAATTGCGTCAGAAGACTATTGTAGCCATGATTTTTGCCCTGCCTGTGCTGGTCGTCTCCATGGGGGAGATGCTGGGTCTGGTATTGCCGGAGATTATAAACCCTCATGTAAATCCGCTTAATTTTGCCCTTACCCAGTTTTTGCTGACCTTGCCCATCTTATGGTCGGGACGTCATTTTTATATTAATGGATTTAGAAACCTTTATAATCTGGCTCCGAACATGGATTCACTCATCGCCATTGGAACAGGAGCAGCTGTGGTCTACAGTACCTGGAATCTGGCTGAAATCGCTCTGGGTCACAGTCCGTTCGAACGAGCCATGGATCTGTATTTTGAATCTGCAGCAGTTATTATCGCTCTGGTTTCACTGGGTAAATTTCTGGAACAAAGAGCCAAGTCCAGAACCTCGGATGCAATCAAGCAACTGATAAAGCTGCGTCCTGAGACAGCTGTCATAGAAGGCGGGGAAGGGCAGAAGACTTTGCCTGTTGAGGATATCCGGAAGGGAGACATAATAATTGTACGTCCCGGAGAAAGAATCGCTGTCGATGGAGAAGTTGTTCAGGGATCTTCAGCAGTAGATGAATCCATGCTTACCGGAGAAAGTATTCCCAAGAGCAAGGTTCCAGGAGACAAGGTATATGAGGGAACCTTGAATACCACAGGAAGCGTAAGATTCAGAGCAGACAGGGTGGGTTCGGAAACGGCACTGGCCCGCATTATCTCCATGATTCAGGAAGCCCAGGGAGTGAAAGCCCCCATTGCTTCCATGGTTGACCGGGTGAGTCTTTATTTTGTTCCCGTGGTTATTGTCTTTGCTTTTGCTTCAGGACTTGGCTGGTTTTTTCTTGGAGAAAGCGAATTTACCTTTGCCTTACGCATATTTGTTGCGGTTCTGGTCATTGCCTGTCCCTGCGCCCTGGGCCTGGCTACTCCGACCGCCATTATGGTCGGCACCGGAAGGGGAGCTCAACTGGGTGTTCTGATCAAAGGCGGAGAGGTGCTGGAAGCAGCCAAAAACATTCAGGTGGTTATTTTTGACAAAACAGGAACATTGACCAGAGGAAAACCCGAGCTTACAGATATTATCCTTCTGGATCACTGCCATGAGCGGGAATATATACTTTCACTTCTGGGAGGAGTTGAGGATAATTCAGAACATCCTCTGGCCAGAGCAATGGTTGAGGGCCTGAAAAAAGAAACAAAATCTTTAACCTATCCTGATAAATTTGATTCCTTTCCAGGAAAAGGGGTCAAGGCATTCAAAGAAGGTCATGAAATTATTGTAGGCAGTTTTTCCTGGTTTCAGGAACTAATGCCGCAAAAAGTTCAGAAGCTCAAGCTGGACAAACTGAAACAGGAACTGAGCAGGCAGGGAAAAACTCCTCTTCTGGCTGCAGTGGACGGCAGCATTGTTGCGGTTTTCGGACTGGCCGATCAGTTGCGCCCGGAAGTTCCAGAAATTGTTCAAACATTGAAAGAACAAGGCATTCAGGTAGTCATGCTCACCGGAGACAATGAAACCACTGCCGGGGCGATAGCCGTACAGGCAGGCATAGAGGAGGTCAGAGCTCAGGTTCTGCCTGAATACAAGGCCAGGGAAGTGGAAAAATATCAGCTTCAGGGCTACAAAGTAGCCATGGTCGGTGATGGAATCAATGATGCGCCTGCTCTTACTGCAGCAGATGTCGGCATCTCCATGGGCACTGGTATCGATGTTGCCATTGAATCCGGAGATATTGTGCTTATGAAGGACAGCCTTGAAGGAGTGCTCACCGCGCTGGGCCTCAGCCGGGCCACTGTCAGAAACATCAGGCAGAACCTTTTCTGGGCATTTATCTACAATGTCATAGGGCTTCCGGTAGCAGCGGGCTTTCTCAAACTTTTCGGCGGGCCCACCCTGAGTCCCATGATTGCGGGTGCGGCCATGGCGCTCAGTTCTGTATCAGTGGTTTCTAATGCTTTACGTCTGCGTTTTTTCAAGAATGAATCAACAAATAAAAAATGAATTTCTTGAAAATATTTCTTGCATTCTAAATGTTCGTATAATATTATATTATCGGCTTTCATCAGTTTTTTGTTAACAGGCTGGAACGGAGCGGTCTGGACTGATGATCTTTTTATTTAATTTTTCAGGAGCGTTTTATGACCAATCTGTATGTGGGCAACTTGCCCTGGAGCACTACTGAGGACCAACTCCGCGGCATGTTTGCAGAATTCGGCGAGGTGGTTTCAGTAAAGATCATTGAAGACCGTGAAACCGGCCGTTCCCGTGGTTTTGGATTTGTGGAAATGGAAAATGGTGCAGAAGAAGCAATTCAGAACTTAAACGGTAAAGATGTGGGTGGGCGCAATATCAAGGTCAATGTAGCCAAACCAAAACGTGAATCCCGTTTCTAACTGCAGTTAATAAAAAAAACAAAAAAACCATCCTGATTTAAATCAGGATGGTTTTTTTGTTAAATATTCAAAGAGAAATCAATAAGTAATAAGTAAGCATGAAGTCAAATTCAGCAAACTTTAATTTTATAGTTGATATATGTTGATTGAATATAATATTAAAGCATTTTCATGCTGCTTCTGATTTGCAGTTCTTTAAGAATTACTTCTTCATAACTGATTCTTAATCCAGATATTTTATAATGAATTTCCTCATCAGCGGAATATTTTTCCAAGAATTGACTTTCCTCCCAAAAATCCAGAAGTTCTTCGTTGCCTAAAATCTTGATTTGTTCTTCCAGAGAATAATTGTCCGGGTTGCGTAAAAAATAAGCCATTATTAAATGTATCCTCCCCGTGCATTATTTAAATTAATCAAAGAACATCAACTTAACCTTTGATGTTTCCTGAATAGTAACCACAAGTATTTGCTTTGGCAATAATTTTTACTGCTTAAAAAAATATGGCCATGTTCTTAATTTGATAGAACTTTTTTTATTAAACCAGTAAATTCAAAAATTTTTAGCAGCATTGAAACAGGCATGATTTCCGGAATATCAGCTGTTCTTCAGACATTAGTAAAGAAAATGCTGATAACTGCCTGGATTTGACAGCGGGCTTAGTTTCAGAAAAAAACTTTTCTGACAATGAATCTAAGGCTTCAAAAGATCTTCATTTTCAAACTCAAATTCATGAGAAAATTTGGAGCTTAAAAAATTATTCTTGTATTGGACTAAACAAAAATTAGCTGATGACAATATTATATCAATTATGATAAATATACCGGCAGTCTGTTGATTGAAGGTTTACACCCTGATGTCCAGGCTTTCCGGGTAATTCAGGGATCCGGCTGTGGTCGTTTTTCACCGGACACTCCAAGACCGTGCGTTTAGGTTATGTACCTTTTTTTAGTCAAAAAAGTCCGGCAGGGCATAAAAATATTTAAACCATTGTAAAGAAAGATCCATATTGTTTATTGATACACGTTTAAAAAAAGAACTCCTGAGCCTAGTCGCTCATAAACACATCCATATACATAAATCAGGACCGGCCACTCAAGTCTATCTCGCGGAATTCCTGCGCAGAAACGGACTTAATGTGGTCATGGTCCTGCCTCCTAACGCGGACTTTAAGCAGTACTTTCTGCTAGCCGATCTTTTTGCCCGCAAAGTTGAGCAGGATGAAAAGTTCTGGGAGTCTTCCTGGTATTTCGCGCCATCACCCAACCGTCTGAAAAAACCGGTACTGGCTGACCTATGGACCTGTTTATTCGGACTTGTACAAAATAAGTCAACCGTCAGTGTAATTAACTCAGAATCGCTGCTGCATTTTCTTCCGCCTGTTCGTCTTGTCCGGGATA
>SLAE01000181.1 GCA_007127015.1 Desulfonatronospira sp.
TGATACTCATCTGCGAGAAGAAAATCTCAGCCATGAAGGATCTGCTCCCGGTCCTTGAACAGGTGGCCAAGATGAGCAAGCCCCTGGTGATCATTGCTGAAGACATCGAAGGCGAAGCTCTGGCCACTTTGGTAGTCAACAAGCTTCGCGGCACCCTGCAGGTAACCGCGGTAAAGGCTCCCGGATTCGGAGAAAGGCGGAAGGCCATGCTTCAGGATATCGCCATCCTGACCGGCGGCCAAGTGATCTCCGAAGACATAGGAATCAAGCTGGAAAACGCCACTGTCAACGATCTGGGCAGCGCCAAGCGCGTAGTGATCGACAAGGAAAACACCACAATAGTAGACGGTGCAGGCAAGGCTGAAGACATCAAGGCCAGAGTCAAGCAGATCAGGGCTGAAATCGATGAAACCACATCCGATTACGACCGGGAAAAACTGCAGGAACGTTTGGCCAAAATCGTGGGAGGCGTGGCAGTCATCAATGTCGGCGCAGCTACTGAAACCGAAATGAAAGAGAAAAAAGCCAGAGTGGAAGACGCTCTCAACGCTACCCGCGCGGCTGTCGAGGAAGGCATCGTGCCCGGAGGCGGAGTGGCCTATATCCGTTCTCTGCCGGCTCTGGACAAGGTCAAGACTGTTGATGATGACGAAGCTTCCGGAGTTGAGATAGTGCGTAAGGCCATGGTTGAGCCTCTGCGCCAGATCTGCCTCAATGCAGGATATGAGGGCGCGCTGATCATTGAAAAGGTCAAGGCCAGCAAAGACGGCCAGGGCTTCAATGCAGCCACCGGTGAATACGAAGACCTGATTGCCGCGGGAGTCATCGATCCCAAGAAGGTAACCCGGATAGCCCTGCAAAACGCTTCTTCAGTTGCTTCTCTGCTTATGACCACTGAAGCCGCTGTTGCTGAAAAGCCCGAAGACAAGAAGGAAGCAGGCCCTCCCGGCGGAATGGGCGGCATGGGAGGCATGGGAGGCATGGGCGGCATGTACTAGCCCTCTTCCCTAGCCCTTTACATATATACAGCCGGACCAGGCTTCATGCCGGTCCGGCTTTTTTTGTGCAGGCCGGAGACCCCGGAACATGTTTCACGGATTCAAGTTTTTTAAAGAACAGCTGCACACCAGCGACCTGTCTGCGTGCAGCGCACAGACAGGAAAGAAGAACCTTATCTTAATACTGCTAAACGATCAGGCTGTCTCCGGGAGCCGGTAAAATAGCGTCTATGCCCTGCTTCCGCAGTAGGCTGACCGCTTTTTCGCCGTTTTTTTGCCGCTCTTCGCGATGCATATGAACCAGAGCCACCCGCCTGATACCGGCCAGAAGGGAAATCTCCCCCACCTGCGCGGCATTGCTGTGTCCATAGACCTCTTTCTCCAGGCAGAAAGCTTCGAAGATGCCCAGATCACAGCCTTCAAGAAAATTTTTTATGTCAGGTTCCACCCTGCCATCCCCGGAATAAAACAGGCTCCCTGACTCAGCTTCAAGCTTAACGCCCCGGGATGAAACCGGGTGATCAACAGGTGCTGCCAGGCCCCTTAGCCATGTCAGTTCAAACCCGTCTCCAGACTCCACTTCAACAAATTCGATCCTGAATCCAAGCTTTGACCATTTGCCCGGATAAGCCAGCTCAACAGAACTTGAAATTGCTTCCGCGGTGCCTGGTCCACCGTAAATGTTCAAAGGCCTGGTCCGGCCATGTTCACTGTACCGGATAAATAACTGAGGCAGTCCCAGAAAATGATCCCCGTGCAGATGCGAAATCCAGACCGCATCAAGCTCCAGAGGTTCCCGGGCCGCGCGCCAGAAGGAAGGCGCGGCTGTAAAACCGCAGTCCAGGAGAATCGAGCGCCCGGAACCATCGTTATTCTCCTGAACAAGGATGCACGTATTGGTAAGATTTTCATCAAAAGCTTCACCCACACCGCAAAAGACGACTCTCAAGATGAACTCCTTTAACCTCTTGATTTACTCATAATTCCAATTTGCATTCAAGATGATCTTAATGCTTTTCTTGTCTGCGGGGATCTGCGCAATCAACGGTTAATATTTTTTGCCTTTGATGTTACCGGCTGCACTATGAAAGAAGATTTTCAGCCGCTGATCTCACTGATTTACGTTGATATAAATTGCTCTTCTTATCTACTAAGTACTGTTTACCCCGCCTGCCCGGTGTACTTTCTTCCAGTACACACTGGGTGAAAATCTCTTTTTATTTCACTTGGGCTCTTTCAGAGTTTTCTCCATCAAACCTTTTTTTGTTTACCCGGTTCAATTGTATTTTTCGCTTTGAGGAATAAATCAGCTGAACAAATTAAAATTATTTTGATAGCAAATCCAGAATAAGAAACTATTATCTGCGTTGAATCCTTTTCTCCAGTCTGCAGAAGAACCTGTGTACAAAAGAACTCATAAAGCTGGATTCAAGCAAGGGCAAGAGACCGAGTCCAGCTTTGCGCAGATACCACCTGAAGCGCATTTCCTTAAGGATATCTCCAAGCAGGCCGGAGTACATAAGTGCAGCGCGATCGGTTTTGGACCAGCATTCCATTACGGCTTGAGCTGCGAGCCCCGCGCTGGCATGAGCGTAGTAGATGCCCTCTCCCAGCAGAGGCTCGGCCAGGCCGGCAGCATCACCAAGAAGAAGTACATTTTTGTATCCAGGATTTTTTTCATAATCGCCGTAGGGCAGCACGTGACCCTGAATACTGGTCTGCCCGATATTTAAAAGATCTTTTTCCCCCCACAGATCCTGCAGTCTGCTCTTGAGGGTCTTGCCGTCCAGGATGCGGGCGGAACATATGCCCACCCTCTGCCTTGACCTTCCGGGAAAAGACCACGCGTAACCATCCGGCACTACTCCAACAATCAGTTCCGGATAATCGGGAAATGCTTTTCCTTCCCTTGAGACAAAAGTTTCCAGAGCCAGGGCCGCTCCCCTGGACCAGGGAGGCCGGACCACCTTTTCCCTGGCAAGGGTTTTACGCACCCTGCTCGTCCCTCCGTCAGCCCCTAAAATATACCTGGCCCGGTAGACCCGCCCGGAGTCGGTAACCACACGGGAAGCAGTCACATCCACCTGAACCACGTGCTCCTGACGTATGCCGGCACCGGACACAGAAGCCTTCTCATACCAGAGATGATCGTACTGCTGCCGGTCCACGAGCACGAAAGAATCCTCTGAGCGGCCCGCGCAAAGCTGCTTGTCTCTGGTCCTTATGCAGTACTCTTTGGTCTTATTTCTGATAATTTCCTTCTGCTTCAGCAGTTCTTCCAGGCCGGGATAAATGGAGTCTGTAAAATCAAAGGTTTTCTGGGTCAGCATTCCAGCGCACAATTTAAACCTGGGAAAAGCCTTTTTTTCCAGGATGAGTACATCCACTCCTTTCCGGGCGAGTATGGTTCCGGCTGTTGCCCCTGCGGGCCCGCATCCAATAATTATCACGTCGTATATTTTGCTCATTTGTTCTGCGTAAACCTCCGGCTGGATTGAACCTCGACTCATTATATCTTTACCCTGAAAATCGCAAGCCCTCCGGAAAAGTGTACACATGAGCCGACAACCTCTGCTCGATACTTACACTCGCGCAACATAAAACCAGACCCATACAGCGACTGAATCTTCCAAAGCAGTAAACCAGCATGCTCAGTTTGGTCTTGCCACAGCTGTTCTTAAAAACTATCATCCTCAGCTTATTAAGGTTGTCCAGGATCTTTACGCCACCATCAATCCGCAAAGGATCCAAATATTGGCCGCTCAAGAAAAGACACATTCTTCTTTTTCCTCCCTGACCCGCAAGGCTTCGGTGGTGGCCGGAGCAACTCTGATCAGCAGGATTCTGGGTTTTATCCGAGACCTGATCATCGCCTTCAGCCTTGGCGCGGGTCCCATGGCCGACGCCTTTTTCGTCGCCTTCAGAATTCCCAATCTCCTGCGCCGGCTGTTTGCTGAAGGCTCTTTGACTCTGGCTTTTGTGCCGGTATTCATCAAGATAAAAAATTCTCAGGGAAAAGAGCAGGCCTTTGCCCTGGCTCGTTCTGTTCAGATCTGGCTTCTGGCCATCCTTGGAGTGCTCACGTTTCTCGCCCTTATCTTCGCCGCACCGCTGACCATGCTGGTTGCGCCCGGTTTTCGTGATGATCCGCAGGTTTTTGAGATGACCGTCACCCTGGTGCGCATCTGTTTTCCGTATATCCTGTTCATTTCCTCCGTAGCCCTGTGCATGGGTATCCTGAATTCTTTAAACCATTTCATGGCTCCCGCACTGGCACCCGGACTGATGAACATTGTTTTGATCGTCTTCGCCCTGGCAGGCTACTTCAGCGGGTACAGCGTGGCTCTTTCATTGTCGATCGGCGTCCTGGTCTCCGGAATTGTTCAGCTGGCTTTTCAATACCCCTTTCTGAAAAAATCAGGCTTTACCTGGCTCGGCAGCTTTTCCCTTAAAGATCCGGGCGTCGGACGCATTGGCAGGCTCATGCTGCCTACGGTTTTCGGAGCCGCCGTTTATCAGCTGAACATTCTGGCCGGAACCATACTGGCTTCTTTCCTTGCTTCCGGATCCATCGCTTATCTTTACTATGCGGACCGTCTGGTCCAGTTTCCCCTGGGAGTATTTGCCGTGGCCATAAGTACGGCTGCCCTGCCCTCGCTCTCCGCCCTGGCCGGGGATCAAAACATGACCGGTTTCAAAAAGACCTTAAACTCCTCCCTGAGTCTGACCCTGTTCATCGCTCTTCCGTCTACCGCGGGACTTATCGGCCTAAGTTATCCCCTTATTGAGGTTATTTTCGGCCGCGGCGCGTTTGATCAGCAGGCAGTGGAAGCCACTTCTCTGGCTCTGGTCGGTTTTGCCGTGGGACTGCCAGCTTTCTCCTGCGTCAGGCCGCTTATTTCGGCGTTTTACTCTCTGGAGGATACTGTAACTCCGATGAAGATTGCTGTGGTCAGCCTGGTTCTGAATGTCATTTTCGGCCTGATCCTGATGCAGCATCTGGCTCATTTCGGTCTGGCCCTGGCAGCAAGCATATCTTCCTGGATCAATGTCATCTTTCTGGGATTGGCCTTGAAACGCAAAATCGGATCCTGGATGACCATTGGAAACAACTTGATCAAAATGGCTGGTGCAAGTTTAGCTTTACTTTTTTTGTTAAAGCTTATAAGTGTACCCTCGTGGACGGCTGTTGCCCTTATACCTGTATGGGCAATATTTTATATTGCCATGGCCCTTGCGATTAAGATTCCTGATGTGGCCATCGTTTTTAGAGCCTGGAGAAGACAAGACGGGCACTAAAAAATTTTAATATGATTTCATAGTTGTGGATTAAGGATTATGGGTTGAAACATGGATTAAGTAATTAGTTTCCATCCGGAAATTATTTATTTCCGGATGCTGAAACTGATGGTTTTCTTTCCGGAAACGAGGAGTTTTTTCTTTTGGCAAGGAAATCAAGCAATTATGAGGAGGCGTATCTTAATACGTTGACGAATAATTGTGCA
>SLAE01000092.1 GCA_007127015.1 Desulfonatronospira sp.
CATCAATGTCCTTAGGCTGCTGACAGTCTTCTGGTATGTTTTTTCAGGTTATGGATCTTTTTGCGCAGAATTGTACGCTGCTTACGTCTGGACTTTGGGATTTCCAGTCTCCGGGCCTGCAGGTCCTTGAGCCTGGTTTTAAGATCCCTGATTTGATCTTTATATGCGCCGGTTTTGCCTGATTCATCTTCAGTAATGCCCAGTTCATTCTTGATGGCCGGCAGAAGTTCTTCCTTGCTCATCCCGGAAGCCCCGGTAATTTCCGGAATCTTGTCCATGCACAGCTGCCTGAGCTCCTTGGCGGTCATCTTGTCCAGGGGTTTTTTCAGCTCGATTTTCCTTTCCTCGTTCACAAAGTCCTCCTTGAGAATTTATGATTTATTATGTTTTTTAAAAAACTCCACATGCTTGATATAGCATCTGGTAACAGGGGAATCGGGGGGCAGATAATCCTTCAGATCTCCCAGGCTACCGGGATCAGACGGTGTGTATCCGGAACCTTGTACAGAGACCTGCTCACCGTGAAGTGAAGCTCTGCCCTTTAACAATTCAACCCGCAATTTGTCAAAAAGAACGCAATCGCAAAAACTGTGAATTTTATCAAGTATTTCCCATTGCTGCAGGGTCAGTTCCTGAATGACGATTGAATCCCTTGCTCCAAGTATCAGAGTGTTTTGCCTGCGTCCCAGAGGGGCGGCCAGGGCCGCAAGCTCGCTTCCCACGACTTCCGGCCAGTGCCTGCAGAGTTTTATGAACAGGTAATGGCGTCCATCGGGATCAAAACGGTTCAGGTATGCATCGAGCGCCTTTTTCAAGGGCTGCATTTTTTTCTCTAACTCTGGAGGCAGGAACCGGCAATGCCGGCTTTCTGTCTGTTCATTTCATGCAGTACACAGGTTTTAAGGTTTACACCCTGCTCAATCCCAAGTAATATAACTCAATATAAAGGAGGCTGAAGCGCACGCTTTATAAAGCCCGTGATTCAAGCCAGAACGGCTGCCTCAAGCTGGTCCAGCCGGCTTCTGTCAATGGTCTGAACAAGTCTTCGGGCCAGAAAGTATGGCGTCTGCTGTTCAAGGTGCAGCTCAAAGCTCTTTAAAAACAGGTCTTCAAAAAGCTCCCTGATTTTGGGGGCTGCAGTTCCCAGATAGACCACATGTCCGTCAAGGTTCCAGGCAACATCAAAAACCGCCGGAACAGGCAGGGTTTTACTAAGCAGGGTCTGGCGCACCCTGTCCCGGATCTGTTTTTTATGGTCTCTGGTGATAAACTTATGGCCCCTGGCTTTTTGTTCCTTAAGAGCTTCATCCAGAGCCAGGCGATAGTGTTTTTTCATGACAGCAGGCTGGATGCGCCTGGTGTCGAGACGCAGGGCGAAAGCAAGATAAGTTCCCTTCTGAGGCGGAGCAGTTTTCCACCAGGTGTCCAGCAGATCATCAAAACAGACCCAGCCGGAGCTTTTTTCATCGCTGTTCTGGTCAATTTCCAGGAATTTGTGGCTCATCAGCCGCTGCAGGATGCTTCCCTGCAGTTCGTCCGTCACTTCTCCTGCTATTCGATATCTGGTCAGGCTGATGCTGGAACTTAGTACACCCAAAGCATGTTCTCCTTTATTAAATTTATAATTTTGCCTTTTTTTCGAGCATAACGCAATGATTTTATACTTCACCACCCGCAGAACAAAGTAAAGGACAATTACATGCCGGAGCATCTCTGCATTCATGGACATTTTTATCAGCCCCCCCGTTTTGATCCCTGGCTGGAGGAAGTCCTTCCCGAGGCAAGTGCCTCCCCGTTTTCCGACTGGAATCAGCGTATCAACAGGGAAAGCTACGATCCACTGGGCAACGCCCGGATTCTAAGCAGCAGCGGACGCATTGAACAGATCATAAACTGCTATGAATATATAAATTTCAATTTCGGGCCGACCATACTGCGCTGGATGGCCAGGTACAGCCCGGATACATATGAGCGCATCCTGGAAGGTGATCGCAAAAGCATTAAACTTTTCGGACGGGGCAATGCCATGGCCCAGATCTATCATCACATCATCATGCCTCTGAGCACTGATGAGGACAGGGATGTGGAAATTGCATGGTCCATTCAGGATTTTGAAAGCCGTTTCAAACGCAGGCCTGATGGTTTCTGGCTTTCGGAGACAGCGGTATCCACACCTGATCTGGAAGCCCTGGCCAGAGCCGGAATAAAATTTACGGTGCTGGCTCCGGGACAGGCAAGGGAGGTATCTGATCCGGAAGGAAAGAACTGGACCCGGGTCACTGAACAAACATTGATCAAAGACAGGCCTTATCTGGTAAGGCTGCCATCAGGCCTTCAGATTGCGGTTTTTTTTTATGACGGCCCGTTGTCTCAGGCAGTGGCCTTTGAAAGGCTCCTGGCTGACGGAGAGGATTTCTGGCAGAGAATCACATCCAGGCAGGAGGAGAAGCTCCTGAGTCTTGCAACCGATGGAGAATCTTACGGACATCATTTCAAGTTCGGGGAGATGGCCCTGGCCTATGTTCTGAAACGGGCCACTGCTCCAGACAGTCCTCTGTCCCTGACCAACTTCGCCTCCTACCTGGAAGCCTGTCCTCCTGTACATGAAGTCCGCATTCACGAAAACTCCTCCTGGAGCTGCTTTCACGGCATAGCCAGGTGGCAGGACAGCTGCGGCTGCACCGCGGGAGGACACCCCGGCTGGAACCAGGCATGGCGCAAACCTCTGCGCAGGGCTCTAAATGTCATCCGCTACTATGTGGACGAACATTTCCGCCATAAGGCCGGAGAACTTTTAAAGGACAGCCGCAGGGCTCTGCTGGAATACGGAAAATGTCTTTGCGGGGCCATGTCCAGAGAGGAATTTCTTATTCAGCACCAGATCAGGAAACTGAACAGGGAAGATCAGGGCAGAGCTTTAAAATTCCTGGAAATGCAGCGTATGAGTCTGGCATCTTTTGCCAGCTGCGCCTGGTTTTTCGACGATCTGGCCAGAATCGAGCCCTTGAACGCGCTTAGCTGCGGCTTGCGCGCCCTGGACTTGCTCAAGGATCTCCAGGGTCCTGATGTCGAGCATCTTGTTCTGGAAGTGCTCGAAGAGGCCCAGTCCAATGATCCTGAGATGGGCGACGGAGTAATGATCTGGAGGGAGCAGGTCCTTTCCAGGAGGATGGGTCCCGCCCGGATGGCGGCGATGGGTGCCTGCGCCGGCAATGACAGACAAAGCTTCAGTTTTCCCGGACTTGAATTTGAAGTCGTCATGGACACTGAAAAGGTAGAGGTAAACTACTGCTGGACCGGGTTTCTGGAGAGGGGAAAGGCCGGCTTTCGGCTCATCCGGGAGCAAAACGGAGCAGTTTGCGGGATAGAGGCTTCACCTGGTCAGATCCTGACTCTTCGGGATCTGGGCAGACAGCTCAGGTCGTACGTGCTTATTTCTCTGGACCAGAGACAGGAAGACAGGATTTTCAACCGGCTGACCGGGACAGGGAAAATTCTGGCTCAATATTCTGAGAACTTATTCGAAAACGCACAGAACCTGCCGGTAAGCGGCAGGGGAATGCTTGCACCGATAGTGCTGTTTTTCTATCTGTGCTCTGAGGAAGACAAGCGGGACTGGGCGAAATACTGGCAGGAAGTCCTGCGGGATAATCCTTTTCTGGCGGAAATAGTACGTTCCAAAATGGAAGCAGAGCTAAACAGGCTTACCTCTCCAGAAACAAAGGAGTGGGCTGAAGCTGGGAGGATTATTCAAAGATGCAGGGCCATGGGCATCTATCCGGATATTTATCCGCTCCAGAATCGAATCTGGAGGGATGGACTGTCTTCTCTGCCCGGTTCGATACTTGAGCAGTTTGACTTTTAAAGCGGGGAGCAGATAATGAAAAAAAAGAAAAAAGCACAAACCGGGGATCAAGCCGCTGATCCTTGGATCAGCGCCGTAATGCTGCATGCCCTGTTTATTCTGACATCTGCAGGCCTGGCTTTGGATCTGATATTCAGGCAGGCCGGCGGAGTCAGTCTGTGTCCTACCGAGGCCTGTCAGCTGGTCGGCGAGTACGTGCGCATTGGCGAGGCCGGTCTGGTATTCATGGGTCTGGTTTTTTTTCTGGGTTTATGGCTGATCTATTTTTTTGCCCGGCGCTATAACCGGGCCTGGCTGTGGGGCGCAATGACCCTCATTCTCATGGGCGCCCTGGCTTTTGACGGCAGCCTGCTGGGCTTTCAGTTCGCGGTCATTCAGGAACAGTGCCAGCTGTGCATAGCTGTGGGAATCGCCTTGCTGCTGCTTTTGATTCTTTATGCCCTGGTTCGTGGAAAAGCTTTTATATTTCTGGCCGGCATGGTTGTCTGGCTTGGGGGCGGAGCAGCCGGAGCCATGCTCGAGCAGCCGGCAAACAGTTCGCCTGCCAACTACAGGCTTCAGGATATTCAGGTGCTCAGGTGGTCAGGACCGGAGCCTGAAGACTGGCCCAGATTTTACTTCTTTTTCAGCCTGCATTGTCCGCACTGCAGCGAGGTGCTCATCCATCTGGCCCTGGATGAGGAGGCTCCCAAACGCTATATCTGGAACTTCATCCCTCTGGACACAGACCCCGGGGATCTGAAAAAAATAGCCGCCCTGCGGGCCATGGAGAACCTGGATGATGCCAATCCTTTCTTTGAAATCCTGCGCATGGAGCAGTATCCGGGTGTGCCGGATATAGAAGTTCCCCGGGATCTTGAAGAGCAGATTGAAAAGGCCAGGAACTTTTTCCGGGCCAGGGGCTTCAGGGGGGTGCCCCTGACCATTATTGAACAGAGTCCGGGGGTGAAGATCACTCTTACCGGAGCGGAAAACGCGCTGGGATTTCTCCGCCAGCAGGGGATACTCTCCGGAACCGAACCGGACGACTAATATTCAAGCACTTCCGGGCGCAGCAGCTTTATCTGAGCCTCGTTTCTGAGCATGCTGATGAACGAGCTGAACATCAGCTGTCTTTGCGCTTCAGCATGAGATCTCATCCACTGTTCTTTTTCCCTTTGGAATTCGTCTTCTCCGGGGATTGTCTGTTCTACAACCCGGGCCAGAACATAGCCCGCATCGGTTAAATGAACATCAGGCAGCCAGCTGTTTTTTCCAGCGGCAAAAGCCTGCGAGGCCAGCTCCCTGTTCATTCCCAGTTCAGGTATGAAGCCCTGTCTGGTAAAAGGCTCGCTGGTCCTGAGGTCCAGATCTTCCAGGTTCAGAGCGCCTTCCATTATTCGCGCCCGCTTTTCCTCTGCAGCCTGACGGGCCAGCTGTTCAGCCTCTGAACGTTTCAGCCTGGATCTGATTTCCTGCTCCACTTCTTCCAGGGGAGCAACCCTGGCTTCCCTGAAGTCGGTTTTCTGAGCGTAAAAATATCCATCGTCAAGCATTACAGGCATTTCAGTAGTCTGGCC
>SLAE01000197.1 GCA_007127015.1 Desulfonatronospira sp.
GTATCCCTGTTTTCAGTATGTCTCCACAAGGGCAGGGAAGAGGTTACCTTGGCAGGTCCTAACATCTTGATGTTGGTGTTGTATTCTGCTGTCATTAAAGCTGATCCTGATATTAAGGTTAGGTTGAAGTTTCAGACAATTAATCCGGAATACTGATTTTTTTATCAATGTGAAATCAAGCAAGCTTTAGCATTAGATTTTGAAACTGATTACATGCTGCGCGAAGTGAATTGTTGGTCTGCCGGTGCAAACTTTCCGGGCCGAAGCTCGAAGACATTAAATCCAGCAGGCAGAAAAACGTTTCGGAAAAATTTACTTTGTTTATGCCGGCCAAGGATATTTAAAGCTGAGACTTTGTCAACTTTGAATATATACCATTTTTTAATTTGAAAGATTCGAGAATCGCATTTACATAAGGATAAAATATACAAACTTGTTGACACATGTTGATGAATGTTTAAAAATTTTTTAACTCAATGCAGGAGCAGATATTATGAGCAAGTTTCTGAATCCCTGGCTGGAAATACAGAACATGCGTGAAGAAATTGACAGGCTGGTCGATGAAGGCATGGACAGAAGTGCGTCCCGCAAAAAGGAAAAAGAGCATTTTGCCCTATGGAGCCCTGTAGCCGATGTTTATGAAGCCAGTGGCCAATACCTGATTGAGCTGGAACTTCCCGGGGTTGACCTGGAAAAAGTCAGCCTGGAGAGCAAAGGCGATCAGCTTATTGTTTACGGTGAAAAGAGAATAGAAAAGGACGCCACAGGAAATGTTTATCAGATTCTTGAAAGAACCCACGGTCCTTTCAGCCGCAAATTCAACCTTCCTGGCAATGTTGATTTGAATGGAATAAGGGCGGTCCTGAAAAACGGTGTGCTGAACATAACCATACCTAAAAAAGAAACTCCCAAACCTTCCGACGTGAACATCACCATTGAATAAAAAACAGTTATAAGCCCGGACATTCCTTCTCAGGATCAGAAACCCGGCTTCAACAAGCAAATCACAGTATCTTCCCGGATCTATGCAGGGAACTATTCTGCACATCATTTATTTGTTCAATATTTCACTCTTACCTCAAGTTTCACCATTCTTGCCCGGCAAATTCGCTGTTTTGATACCAGAAGGGCAGAGCCTGTTTCCGAAGCCTTCGATAAAAAGCCTTTTTATATCCTTCATGTTTTTTGAGCTAAAAGCTGGGAATAGATATGATTTTAAGTTATACTTGTTATTTTTTTCCCAAATAAACTTGACGATCAGAACCGGCTGGTTTAAAAGGTTCTCTTAATTGTCAAGAGCATAATTAACCTTAAAATACGGCCGCAAAACATAACAAAAAGATTCCCTCCAAGACAATCTCAGAAAGGAATGTTGTTGCAGTAAATATGCTTATAACTGTACAGGTGCAAATATTAACTGCAGTAAATTATCAAAAAACAATAATATATTTTTTAGGATGAATAATAAATGAATTTTAATTCAATGATCAAAAAAAATAAGAGTCGAATAATAAATATCTGGCTGAAAAAGTTCACCGACACCTACTCAGAACAGTCAGGAAAGTTTTTCAGAGACAATCAGGGACAGTTCAGCAATCCAGTAGGCTATACATTTCGTGTAAATATGGAAAAGATATTCGATGAGCTGTTTCTGGAAAACGATCAAGAGAAAATGAGCGAATATGTTGACGGCATTACCCGCATCCGTGCTGTGCAGGGCTTTCCCCCATCGGTGTCAGTAAGCTTTGTGCCCATGCTCAGAGAAAGCATCTGGGAAGTATGCGGCAGGGAAATTGCCAGAGAGGGCATGCATCAGGAATGGCTGGAGCTGAACGTCAAATTTGAAGAACTGATGCAGCTGGCATTTGATACTTATATGTCCTGCCGGGAACTACTCTGGAAGCAAAGAGCCGATTTTCTTCATACCAGAACGCACAAGCTTTTGGAAAGAGCCGGATTCATCACTAGAGCAGGCAAATAGTTTTTTATATATCATGTAAAATGTTTAATCCTTAAAAGAGGTTGCAGCACATGAAAGCGATTAATTCACTGATTCTGGTTTTAGCCCTGATTGTAATCGCCATGCTTGGTGCGGGAGCTTTGGGTATCGAATACCTCTTCGGAGTGATCATACCCTATCTGGCGGTATTCATCTTTATCGTCGGGTTCATAACCAAGATGGTCGGCTGGGGCAAATCCGCGGTACCTTTCAGGATACCCACAACCTGTGGTCAGGCCACTAAATCCCTGCCCATGTTCAAGGACAAATGGAGCAGACTGGACAACCCCGGAACAAAGCTCGGCACGATTGGGCGGATGTTCCTTGAAGTTGTCCTCTTCAGATCCCTGTTCCGCAATACCAGGGTGGAGCTGCACCCGGGCCAGTATATTGCCTATTCTTCCAGCAAATGGCTCTGGATATTTGCCCTGATATTTCATTATACATTTTTAATTATTGTTATCAGACATTTGCGGTTTTTCACGGAACCCATACCCGGAGTTATAGTATTTCTTGACCAGGTGGACAGTATGCTGCAGATTCTTGTTCCACCGTTGTTCATCTCCAGCGCGCTCATACTCGTAGCTCTTGGATATCTGCTTCTCAGAAGATTTTTTGTGCCCTCAATGCGCTACATATCCCAGCCCGCGGATTATGTGCCTCTTTTTCTGATCATCAGCATAGTCGTGTCAGGGATGCTCATGCGCTACGTAGGTCCGTTCAAGACCGACCTGATGCCTGTGAAGGAGCTGGCCATGGGCCTCGTTCAATTCAGCCCCACTGTGCCTGAGGGCATAGGGCTTACTTTTTATGTTCATTTCTTCCTGTTCTCGGTGCTTCTGATGTACTTTCCCTTCAGTAAGCTTATGCACATGGGCGGAGTGTTCCTGAGTCCAACCAGGAACCTGCCCAATGACAGCCGCGAAAAACATCATCCCAATCCCTGGAATTACCCGGTCAAACTGCATACCTATGAAGACTACGAAAATGATTTCCGGGAAAAAATGGTTGAGGCCGATCTGCCAGTGGAAAAGCCTCTGGAGGAAATGGCGGAAGAAACTTCAGAAAATGACGAAAAGAAGGAGTAAAAAGGAATGGCTATATCAAAACCGGATGTACTATACCGAAACATCAGTCATAAGCCGCCAGAGACCAACTGGATGGATGTGCCCCTGGAGATCAAGCCCGGCAGATACTGTTACGCGGCCGATCCGGAGCCGCTTGAATATGTGGGCATGCCCAATCCCAGGAAGTGGAATCCACTGGACGACGACTGGAAGCTTCCGGAAAACTGGAAGGAGACAGTCATCAGCGGCATGAAGGAAAGGCTTGAGAAATTCAGATCTTTCAAGGTCTTCATGGATATCTGCGTGCGCTGCGGCGCTTGCGCGGACAAGTGTCATTACTTCATCGGTTCAGGCGACCCTAAAAATATGCCTGTTCTGCGTGCTGAACTGCTCAGATCGGTATACCGCGGGGAGATCACCAAGGCCGGTCAGATTCTGGGAAGGTTTGCCGGCGGCCGGGAGCTGACTGAAAACGTGCTCAAGGAAATATGGTATTATTACTATCAATGCTCCGAATGTCGCCGCTGCTCGGTATTCTGCCCTTACGGCATCGATCAGGCCGAAATCACCATCATCGGGCGCGAACTGCTGAACCTCCTGGGGCTGAACATTGACTGGATCGCCAAGCCCGCGGCCAACTGTTACCGTACAGGGAACCATCTGGGCATTCAGCCTCACGCATTCAAGGACATGATCGATTTCTTCTGCGATGACATAGAAGAGATCACCGGAATCAGGCCTGAACCTACCTTTAACAAAAAAGGCGCCGATTATCTGTTCATCACTCCTTCCGGAGACGTATTCGCGGACCCGGGCACCTATACCTGCATGGGTTATCTCATTCTCTTTCATTACCTAAAGGAAGAGTATGGAATGGACATTACCTGGAGTACATACGCTTCAGAAGGCGGCAATTTCGGCTTTTTCACCTCGCATGAGCTTATGAAGAGGCTCAACGCCAAAATGTACATGGAAGCCAAGCGCCTCGGGGTCAAATGGATCCTCGGCGGCGAGTGCGGACACATGTGGCGTGTTCTGCACCAGTACATGGACTCCATGAACGGTCCCCCCGACTTTCTGGAAGTGCCGGTTTCGCCCATTACAGGGACCAGATTCCAACACGCCGCGTCAACCAAGATGATCCATATTGTTGAATTTGTGGCCGACCTGATGAAGCATAATAAACTCCGTCTGGACAAAAGCCGCAACGACAATCTCCGGGTCACCTTTCATGACTCCTGCAATCCTTCCAGGGGCTTGGGCTTTCTGGAAGAACCCAGATATGTAATCAATAAGGTGTGCAACAATTTCTTTGAAATGCCCCTTGAGACTATCCGCGAGCAGACTTTCTGCTGCGGCGGCGGATCAGGTCTTAACGCGGGGGAGAATGAAGAAATCAGAATGATGGGCGGTCTGCCCAGGGCCAACGCGGTCAAGTCAGTACGCGATAGACACGGGGTGAACATGCTGGCTAATATTTGCGCCATCGACAGAGCCACCCTGTCCGCGATGATGGCCTACTGGCAGCCGGATGTAGGCGTGACCGGGGTGCACGAGATGGTGGGCAACGCCCTGATTCTTCCCGGAGAACAGGAACGCGAGACCGACCTGCGCGGGGAACCATTGCCTGGTAAGGAGGAGGATGAATAATGTATAATGCCAAATATATTATCCCGGGCCTGATTATATTTGCCCTGCTGTTCACTTTTCCGTTCTGGTACAATCTGGGGGCGGTTACTTATGAACCAGTTGAACTGGAACTTCCCGAAGATTTCGATGACTGTATTGAAAGTACGGAGTTTATGCGCACCGAACACATGAAATTGCTGGATGAATGGCGCGATATCTACGTACGGGACGGATATCAGCTGTACTGGAGTGAACTTAAGGAGCAATACTTTCTTATGAGCCTGACCAAAACCTGTATGGACTGTCATGACAACAAGGAAGATTTCTGCGATCGCTGCCACGATCAGACAGCTGTTGATCCTTACTGCTGGGATTGCCACCACACAGAGCCTTAGGAGGGTGTATTGATGAATAGCAACAGAAGAAAATTTATTAAAATTGCAGGACTTGCAGCTCTTGGCTGGAGTATTTGCCCTCCTCTGGCAGGTGCACGCACAAGCCGGTACAAAAGAATAGAGGAAGGTCTCAGGGCTGAACGTTGGGCGATGGCCATTGATACCGCTAAACTTACTCAGGAGGTTATGGACAGGGCCATAGCAGCCTGCCACGAACTGCATAATGTCCCCAAGATTGAGAACGATCAGAACATCAAATGGATCTGGGTGGAGACTTTTTACAACCTGATCTATGACCAGTCGCATCCATTTCTGCAGGAACGGCAGCTGCCGGTACT
Source organism: Desulfonatronospira sp. (assembly GCA_007127015.1). Taxonomy (GTDB): domain Bacteria; phylum Desulfobacterota; class Desulfovibrionia; order Desulfovibrionales; family Desulfonatronovibrionaceae; genus Desulfonatronospira. The sequence goes on from SLAE01000197.1 coordinate 5,429, forward strand.
GACCTTGTGCAATCACTGTGACAACCCCCCCTGCGTGCGGGTCTGCCCCACTAAAGCTACTTTCTCCCGAGAAGACGGGATAGTGCTTATGGATTTTCACCGGTGTATCGGATGCCGGTTCTGCATGGCCGGATGTCCATACGGCGCCAGAAGCTTTAATTATTTTGACCCCAAGCTTTTCCTGAACGAAGATGATATGAACCGGGATTTTCCCGCCAGAGATATGGGCGTTGTCGAAAAATGCGAATTCTGTGCCCATCTTCTGGACCAGGGAGAACGCCCGGCATGTGTAGAGGCTGCCGAAGGGGCGCTCTTCTTCGGAGACGTGCGGGATCCGGATTCGGAAGTCCGCCAGGTCCTGAGGGAGAGGTATTCACTGGTGCGCAAGCCCAAGCTGGGCACTGAACCGCAAGTTTATTATTTAATCTAAGGGGTGTACAATGCTTGAGAAAGCTATACAAGGAAGCGCTTTATACTGGATATGGCTGCTGGTGCTTCTGGCTGTCATTGGAGTGGGATTTTTTTCCTACCTGACGCAGCTGGATCAAGGACTGTCAGTAACCGGCCTGAACCGTGACGTCTCCTGGGGGTTTTACATCGCTCAATTCACCTTTCTGGTGGGTGTGGCTGCTTCGGCAGTAATGATGGTCATCCCCAAGTATCTGCACAATCATAAAGCATACGCCAGAATGCTCATTTTAGGTGAATTTCTGGCTGTAGCAGCCGTGATCATGTGCCTGCTGTTCATCATCGCGGACCTGGGCCAGCCCCAGAGGCTGTTCAATGTTATTCTGTATCCCACTCCAAGCTCCATTTTATTCTGGGATATGGTGGTCTTAAACGGTTATCTTTTCCTGAATATCTTTGTCGGCTGGGTGACCCTGCAGGCTGAACGCAAACGGGTCGGCCCTCCAAGGTGGATCATCCCGTTTATCTATATTTCCATTCCCTGGGCCATCAGCATTCATACAGTTACGGCTTTTCTGTACGCCGGTCTTCCGGGACGCGATTTCTGGCTGACCGCTGTGCTGGCTCCTTCCTTTCTGGCTTCAGCATTCGCGGCCGGTCCAGCCCTGCTTATACTTCTTGCCTACGTGATCAAGATTTTCGCCAAATGGGATCCGGGCAAGGAAGCCATTCAATCCCTGGCCAAAGTCGTCATATACGCCATGCTCGCCCATCTGTTCATCATTGCCTGTAAGGTCTTCACTGCAGCCTACAGCATGGTCCCGGATAAATTGGAGCATTACAAGTATCTGTATTTCGGGCTGGAAGGCCACACCATGCTGGCCACTTTCAGCTGGGTGGCTATTTCAGCCGGAGTGATTGCGGTTATAACCCTGCTTTTTCCCAAGAACAGACAGGCGGATAATATTCTGGCCTTCTCCATGATCCTGGTGCTTATGAGCACCTGGATCGACAAGGGCCTGGGGCTGATTACCGCGGGCTTCATCCCCACACCGCTTCATCATATGGCCACCTACGTACCCACTCAGACTGAGCTGCTCATCACTCTTGGCATTTGGGCCACGGGTTTTCTTATCATCACTGTTCTTTACAAGGTGGGCATAGGCGTACGCAAGGAAATCGAGTCCGGATAATAACGCCTAATGGCTTTAGATGGAGTAAATGAGCCGGATATCTTTCCGGCTCATTTACTTATTTTTCGAGAAGTATCTTGATAGAAAATTCTTAAGCATTTGCCGCTTTCGGCATCTTAATACCGCGTAATATTTATAAACCAAAAGATTTGTGCCTGCGATTTGAATCAGCGCCGGACAAGCAGGCTGACTTAAAATAATTGATTTAAAAATCCAGCTTGACATTATATAATTATTTTGTCTAACTCCTTTTTGACTTTGTTATAAGGTCAAGACGATACAAATTATTAAACTAATTAAATCGGAGGTTTATCATGGCTTGGTTGGTAACGGTTGATATGGATAAGTGTACCGGTGACGGCGAATGTGTTGACGTATGTCCTGTGGAAGTCTTTGAGTTGAAGGACGGAAAAGCTGATCCGGTTAACATGGATGAGTGTCTCGGTTGCGAATCCTGTGTCGAAGTTTGCGAAGAAGGTGCTATTATAGTAACCGAACAATAAGATTGATCCGCTGCTTTAAGAGCTTATGAAAGGGGAGGGCTTCGGCCCTCCCTTTTTTTTCCAGCCTGCAGCCTGAGAAAATTCCTGGTCAGCTGGATGCTGGTGCGAAGGCTCAATGATCGCGGAACGCACTGTCTCATGAATAATCGTATCCGTTCAGTGTTATGCAGGTTGCATGGGAACGGTTCCTTCGGCACCCCTTGTCCCGATATCCAGGCTATAAGCGTAAAAACATGTTCAAGTTGCTGCTAAACCCTGCTTTCCTTGAAAATGCCCGGCAGATACGAACAGCCAAAATTGCCTGTTGTGTATAAAAGCAAAAGATACTAATACTATCTTTAATTAAATTAATTTTCATGTGGAAGTAATTTCTTCAAGTGAAATTATGGTTTTTTAGCCAGGCTGAGGTGTTCTTTTCCGCAGTAATTGTCAAGTTATGGGAAGCTTGTCTTGTCTCCTCTGGAAATTGGCAGATAAAAAAAGAACCTTTCCTGTCATAATTAAGCTTAAAAAAACCAAATCATCAGGAGGATCGATGAGTTTAAATATTGGCCTGAACCCCTATTTTTTAAAATACGAGCAGTTGATGCAGATTGTGGATAATATATTTGACAAGATGAAAAATGACTTTCAGAAGGAGGTCAACTGCGATAATGGGTGTACAGATTGCTGCTATGCCCTTTTTGACTTGACTCTGATCGAAGCCTTATACTTAAACAGCAAGTTTCAGAAGCTGGATCAGGATTTAAAGTACAGGATTCTGGTTGAGGCTGATAAAGCCGACCGCAAAACCTACCAGATAAAGAAAAAACTATTCAAGAGCCAGCAGCAGGGTACCACTGATGAGGAAATACTGAAGACAGCCGCCAGGGAAAAGGTACGCTGTCCATTGCTGGACTCGGATAAGTGCGTGCTTTATGCTCATCGTCCACTGACCTGCCGTCTGTATGGTCTGCCCCTGAAGATGGGCGAGACTGCTGTTACCTGTTCCATGTCAGGTTTTGAGCCGGGCGTTCAGTACCCGACGGTAGATATGCAGAGGCTGCACTTTCAATTGGCGAATTTAAGCCAGGAACTGGCTTTGGGAATAGGAAGCAAATATCCTGAACTGCACATTATGCTGGTGCCGGTGTCCATGGCCCTGCTTACCGATTACAATGAGGAATATCTGGGCATAAAGACCGGGAAACAGGCTGAAAACCTGGAAGATAAACCGGAGAATCCAGGAAGACAGTGGGTTCTTGGTAATAAGGAGTAGTCTTTTATGATTAATAGCGGCAATGATACTAACTCTGCTGATAAAGATCAGCAGAAGAAATTTATTTACGAAAAACTTTCTCCCAGAAGAAAAAAGTTTATCGACCGTATCGGTTTTGACAAATGGGACCCTTTTCAGGAACCGAAAAATCCCTTGGAGATCCGCAGGGACGGCACCCACAGAACCAGCAAAGAGCTCTTTCGCCAGTTTATGTATGAACGTCCACCACGAGACTACAGCAACACATACGGTCAGGGTGTTCTGGAAATGTGTATCGGAATTATCAACGGGCAGGACAAATACCGGGCCATGTATGAGTTTTCCTTGTGGTACAGCGAGCTGCTGCAGCGTGAAAACAAGGAGTTCAAGGAAGGACCTTGATAATCACCGACAATCAGACCCGGCTTCAAGTCCGGGCACAAAATTAATCAGGAGCAGATGAATGATTCAGAAATCTACTGAAGAAAAAATTAAGGAGCTCAAGGACAGGCTTGCGCAGAATCCTGATTGCGCTGTGACTCACTATAATCTCGGAGTGCATCACATTGTGTTAAGGGATTTTGAAGCAGCAAAAAATTATTTCAGGGAAGCCATTAGAAAAAATCCTGAACTGGCTGAGGCATACATACAGCTTGGAGGTATAGCCATGAACGAAGGCGACCTTGACGGCTGTTTCAGCTTCAACGAAATGGCCAGCAAAGTCAGACACCGCTTTGCCGTTCCTCACGGAAACATGGGCTTTGTGCATCTGCAGAAGGGTGATGTGGATAAAGCCATATCCTCTCTTAAACGCGCTGTTTCATTCGATCCCAAATTTGTTCAGGCGCATGCCACTCTGGGCAGCGCTTATCTGATGCAGGGCGATGTGGAAGGTTGTATAGTCCAGAGTCAAAAAGCAGTGGAGCTGCAGCCGACATTCGGCCCTGCCTATAACAACATGGGTTTGGCTTACCTCGAAAAAAAGGATTTTGAAAAGGCGCGTGAGTGTTTTGAAAAAGCGCGTTCCACCGGATACGAAGTGGCCGGGGAAGTATGGCAGGAACTTGAAGACGCCGGTGTCTAAAAATTTTGCATGTTTAATATTGATCCGGACTTTAAATATTTAGTTTTTCAAATTCACCTGAAGGTTAAAAGTTCTTTGGCAACACATTGATTTTACATATTATCATAAAAAATTTGAGGGACGATGGTGCTATTGATATTAAGCCCTTGATTTTTTATTTGCTTTTGATTTTTGACACGCAACCTTCAAGAAATTAATAGAACAACTAAAATGATATTGAATCTTTGATCAATAAAAGCACGTAACTGCCAGACTTGCCGGAAATTACAGTTGACAACCAATTTTCTTTGTGGAAATAATCACATTGTTTCTGCAGTTACTTGTTCCAGCGGGTAGCCGTCACCTTACTGGCTAAGAGGTGGGTCGGTTTTTATAAACAGGGTAATAAACATCATCGAAGGAGGATTTGCAATGCCTAAACATGAAACCCCTTTGCTGGATCAACTCGAAAGCGGGCCATGGCCGAGCTTCGTGGATGATCTGAAAAGGCAGGCAGAGTCCAGACATCAGAAGCAGAACGAGATAGAATACCAGATCCCGGTGGATGTGGTGGACGACCTGCTTGGCCTTTTGGAGCTTTCCTACAAGGAAGGAGAAGTGCACTGGAAGCACGGCGGCATTGTCGGCGTCTTCGGATACGGGGGCGGAGTTATCGGACGCTACTGCGACCAGCCCAAGGAATTTCCCGGAGTTGCCCATTTTCACACTATTCGCGTAAATCAGCCCGCCGCAAAGTACTACAAGACCGATTTTCTGCGCCAGCTTTGCGATTTGTGGGATTTCAGGGGCAGCGGATTGACCAATATGCACGGCTCCACCGGTGACATAGTGCTTTTGGGAACAAGAACTGAACAGCTGGAAGAAATCTTTTATGAACTGACCCACAATATGAACAACGACCTGGGCGGTTCAGGATCCAACCTGCGGACTCCGGAAGCCTGTCTCGGCGAATCGCGCTGTCAGTATGCCTGCTATGACAGCCAGGAGCTGTGCTATCAGTTGACCATGGAATACCAGGACGAGCTGCACAGGCCTGCGTTTCCCTACAAGTTCAAGTTCAAGTTTGATGCCTGCCCCAACGGCTGCGTGGCAGCCATAGCCAGAGCCGACCTGTCTTTTATCGGCACCTGGCGCGATGACATCCGCATTGATCAGGAAGCTGTAGCCGCTTATGTCGGCGGTGAGCTGAAGCCAAATGCCGGAGCACACGCGGGCAAGGACTGGGGACCGTTCGACATCAATAAAGAGGTTATTGATCTGTGTCCCACCGAATGCATGTCGATGGAAAACGGCAAACTGGTTATTAATAACCGTGAATGCACCCGCTGCATGCACTGCATCAACACCATGCCCAGAGCTCTGCGCATCGGCAACGACCGTGGACTGAGCATTCTCTGCGGCGCAAAAGCTCCCATCCTGGACGGCGCCCAGATGAGTTCCCTGCTGGTACCTTTCGTGAAGGTGGAAGAGCCTTATGATGAGATCAAGGAAGTCATCGAAAATATCTGGGATTGGTGGATGGAAGAAGGCAAGAACCGCGAGCGCCTGGGCGAGACCATGAAACGCCAGGGATTCCAGAAACTGCTGGAAGTCACCGGAATCAAGGCCATGCCTCAGCACGTTCAAGAACCCAGGCACAACCCGTACATCTTCTGGAAAGAAGAAGAAGTACCGGGCGGTTTTGATCGAGACATCAAAGATTACAGATTACGGCATCCGAAATAAGGAGGTAAAGAAATGGCTTTTATTTCATCCGGATACAATCCAGACAAACCGATGGAGAACAGGATCAGCGACATCGGTCCAAGACATTTTTCGGAGTTTTTGCCTCCGGTCATCAAGAACAACAAAGGCAAATGGCTCTGGCATGAGATCCTGGAACCCGGCGTGCTCATGCACAAGGCCGAGAGCGGAGATGAAGTTTACACCGTGCGCGTCGGTTCCGCGCGCCTGATGGGTGTGGAAACCCTGCGCGAGGCACTGGACGTAGCAGATAAGCACTGCGACGGTTACCTGCGCTTCACCACCAGGAACAACATCGAGTTTATGGTGGACAGCAAAGACAAGGTCCAGTCCTTGAAGGACGACCTGCAGAGCCGCAAGTTCCCGGGCGGGAGCTACAAGTTCCCGGTCGGAGGTACCGGCGCGGGAATTACCAATATCGTGCACACGCAGGGCTGGGTGCATTGCCATACACCGGCCACTGACGCTTCGGGTACGGTCAAGGTGGTTCTGGACGAGCTGTTCGAAGAATTCCAGAACATGAGAATGCCCGCGCCGTTGAGGATTTCCATGGCCTGCTGCCTGAACATGTGCGGAGCCGTGCACTGCTCCGACATCGCGATCCTGGGCTATCACCGAAAGCCTCCAGTCATTGATCACGAAGAAGTGGACAATCTGTGTGAAATTCCTCTCGCAGTAGCCTCCTGCCCCACCGCGGCCATCCGCCCGTCCAAGACCACCATCAAGGACAGCAGGACCGGTGAGGAAAAGTCGGTCAAGACAGTGGCCATCAAGAATGAGCGGTGCATGTTCTGCGGTAACTGCTACACCATGTGTCCGGCACTGCCCCTGACCGATGCCGAGGGTGACGGCCTGGTTATCATGGCCGGCGGAAAGGTGTCCAACCGCATCAGCAATCCTGAATTCTCCAAGGTCATCGTGGCTTTCATTCCCAATGAAACTCCGCGCTGGCCGCAGCTGGCCAAGGTCATGCGCCAGCTGGTGGATGCCTATGTCAATAATGCCAGGAAGTACGAGCGCTTTGGTCAATGGGCCGAACGCATCGGCTGGGAACGTTTCTTCGAGATCACCGGACTGGAATTCACTCACCACCTGATCGACGACTTCCGCGATCCAGCTTACTACACTTGGAGACAGACCACCAACTTCAAGTTCTAAAAATGCTTTAACACGAAGGGGCGCCGTTCTAATGGGCGGCGCTCTTGAAAAAACAGGAGGCGAAATGGAAAAAGAGGCCGCAAAACAGGAGATACTTAATTTTCTTGAATCCAAATCCGGATCCAAGACCAAATTTTATTTCAACGACTTTACCAAACTGTTTCCGGATATGAAGGCCAGGGATGTTAAGAAGGCATTGAGCGAACTGGTGCAGGAAGAAAAGATGATGTACTGGTCCAGTGGCAGCACCACCCTGTACGGATTGAAAGGTTCCGGAAAAAAAGAAGAAGACTAGAAGTTGTTTTTTGAGTTAATGACCAGGTGAAAGACCGTTCTTTTTCAGAAGTTCATTTTCCAAGAATAACGATTTCCGGCCTCAGGGGAGGCTCTGGAAAAACCATACTCAGCCTGGCCCTGTGCTGGCTTTTTTCACGGCAGGGTTTTAAAGTCAAAGCTTTCAAGAAGGGCCCAGATTATATAGACGCTAAATGGCTGGCTCTGGCCACTGGAAATCACGCGTCCAATCTGGACCCTTTTCTTTTCACCACCCATCAGATCCGCTCTCTGTTCTGGTCCAAGGCAGATCTTTTTGATCTTGCACTTATAGAAGGCAATAGAGGTCTTTTTGACGGCAAGGACATTCATGGTTCCTGCTCCACCGCGGAGCTGGCCAGAGTCCTTGACTCTCCGGTCCTTCTCGTACTTGACTGCACAAAAGTCACCAGAACCGCGGCAGCTATTGTGCTTGGCTGCAACATGTTTGAAGAAAACCTGAAGCTGTCCGGAGTGATCCTTAATCAGACCGCGGGTGACCGGCACAGAGACATCGCCAGACGAAGCATAGAAAAATACACTGATGTCCCGGTTCTTGGAGCATTGCCTAAGCTAAGCGATAACCCGGTCCCGGAAAGGCACATGGGGCTGATATCTTACGAGGAGATTGCAGGCAGGGAAAACATGCTCAAAAGCCTGGGGCAGGTGGTATCGGATAATGTCGATCTGGACCGGGTACTCAGTATAGCACGTTCCGCGCCTCCTGACCATGAGGATGTAATACCCTTGAGCTTGTCTTCACGGATTGATTCTTCCGGACCAACCATCGGAGTAATCCGGGACAGTGTGTTCTGGTTTTATTATCAGGAAAATCTGGAAGCCCTGCGGCAGGCTGGAGCTGGAATCATCGAGCTGAGCGTGGTTTCTGAAGATGACTGGCCGGAAATACACGGGCTGTATCTTGGTGGCGGTTTTCCTGAGATCAGGGCCAAAGAACTGGAAGGCAACCGGAAAATCAAACAAAAAGTCAAGGCTCTGGCAGAAAATGGTCTTCCCATTTACGCGGAATGCGGAGGGTTCATGTATCTGGCTGAAAGCCTTGATTATCAAGATAACGTTTTTTTAATGTCCGGCGTATTTCCAGTGCGGACCAGAGTATATGAAAAGCCTCAGGGGCTTGGATACATTCAGGCGGAAGTAGTCGCTCCGAATCCTTTTTATCCTGTCGGAGAAAAAATCGTAGGCCATGAATTTCATTATTCACGCTGCCTGTCCCTGAACCAGGAAGCAAGATTCTGTATGCGGCTGGAAAGAGGCACGGGCATGAAAAACAGCCTGGATGGGCTCATTTATAAAAATGTTCTGGCCGGTTATGCGCATATACACGCGCTGAGCACCAGCAGCTGGGCTTTGAATTTTGTCCGCGCCGCTTCAATTTATAAAGATTTTGTTCGAAAAAAATCAGGTTCCTGTCCGGATATTATCTGTCCATGAGCTCCCGCTGTTTCGCGCCGGATTAGAGTCAAGATAAGGGCAGAAATTCCTTGCCTGCCTGGTTATCCGGTTTTGCGCGTCATAAAGAATCAAAGGAGGAGCCAGAAGCATCTCCTGCCCGGCATTTTTTACAGCCTGAACCAGAACCAGATTTGCAGCCCTGCCTGAACGACCCTGCACAGGTAGGACTTTTTTGGGCCTCAAGCGATTGGAGGCAAGCGCGTAAAGAAGTTCATCAAGCCTGGAAGCCGGGAAAACTATGCCTGCCTTTCCTTTGTTTTTCAAAGCGAAACCGGCTGCCTTCAAAAAGATGTCCAGCCCGGATTCCGGGGCAAAGGTTGCAGCCTTTCTGCCGGGACTGGCGGGGGTTCTTCCTGAACCGGGCCTACGATAGGGAGGGTTTATGAGCGCTAAATCAAAGCTTTCCGCATGGATGACTGAAGAGTCAATTTCACCGGCATCCATACGAACAAACCGGGTGGTTTGATCAAGCCCGAGACGTTGGCTGTTTTTCAGGGCGCACTCGATCATCTCCCGGTCATTGTCCATCCCCAGAAGCTGCACTTCTTTTTCCGGATGGGCAAGAAGCAGGCTTAAGCCGACAACCCCGCAGCCGCAGCCAATGTCAAGGACCCTGTTTCGGAATTTAGGTGTGATGAATACAGACAGGAGCAAAGAATCAACCGCAAAGTGAAAACCGGATTCAGGCTGAAGCATTCCTCTGGGAAAGCGGTCTAAGGACATAAGGAAAAGTGTTGCAGGTTGGCGTGCAGCTTTTGTACATGCCGGTCAATATTGTTTTTCAGAACCGGATATTCTTCCGTTAAAGCGTAACTATTCAGGATCTGATCACAGCTGCGTCTGATTTCACCCGGATTGAAAGTTTTTAATACGCCTAAAAAATCTTCTGCTGATGAACGGCAAAAAACTGGATCCGTTCTGGTCCGAAGGGCCTCAAAAAAACCTCTGGTCGCCGCGTCCAGGCACAGGTCATCCGCCCATGCCACTTTTCCGACACCGTCCAGCTTGTCCAGGCGCATCCTGATGGTCATGCATAAAAAGAAATGATAAAGTCCGATCAAAGAGCGGAAGGGTCCACTACTGTCCAGGGCAATCTGCGGACCGTATCCTCTGGCGGTTGTCAGGCGCACGTCGGTTTCCTGCTCTAAAAGCTCCTCATGCTCGTGACTTATTCTGGCTATGAAGTCTCCGGCGGCGTGATGCCATGGATATATCTGACTTGCGCTTTCCAGGTCAAAGTACATGGTCAGCAGACGAGAAGTCAGAAAATAGAGCCTGAAGCTCTGTTCCGGGGTAAGATACCTGTCTCCCCGGTCATAATCCCAAAGCTTAAGTCTCTGCCTGCCCTGTTCATCAATCGAGAGATGAAATTCATGAAACCCTTCGAACCAGTCTGCCACCAGAAAATACATGGAGTTGAATTCTTTTGAATAATGGTGTCTTGGCAGATATGGCAGGTCGAACTTGAGGTGCAGTAGATCAATAACGGATGCTTCGTGGCTGAGCCATTTCCTGCCTTCATCGGTGACAGCCACGTTCAGGCACAGTTTGATCCTGGCATCTTCGAAAAAAGCCTGAATGCTGGCAGGATGATACAATGCTCCGTGCTTTTCCGCGCGAATGACCAGCTCTGTCAGATCCTCCGGGGTTAAGCTCCTGTCCAGTTTTTTTTCCGCGGGTTCGATTATCGGCTTGAATCGGTGATGAAAAATGAAATCCCTGATGGAATAGAAATAATTCCGATAGGAAGTTTTGCATGGATCTCCATCCAGTGGCAGGTGCCAATTGTCTTCATCCACGGCAAGGTCGCCAAGTGGCGATGACACAAGATAGGTTACCTTCGGGGTTTGGACCATGGCTGTTGCTGCTCCTTGTTGTGGAGCTTTCGGTTTTAAGATTCAATGTAAGTTGAACTCAGCGCTCCCACAAATGAAAAAGTATGCCTGTAGGAAGTTTGGGATAAAAAAAAGTTGATTTTCTAGGCATGACTCTACCCGCTTCACAAGCCTTCTGCATTATGGATATGGGCACCGGTCTCAAGAAAAACGCGGCCTGAAGTTCCCTGCTGCGAACCTGTTCAAAGATCTGCTCCTGATCATGAGCATAGCGCAGGTATCTGTCTGAAGCAAGTTCTTCATCAGTAAGTCCGATTATTTCACGCAGCAGGTATTTATCCAGAACATAAGCTCCGACATTATCAAAAATATCACCCTTATCATCGCGGGGTATGAGCAGATAATTGTGCTCGGGCAGGCAGATAATCAGGGCGTCAGTGCGTTTCAGATCCTCGGGAAATTCAGGATCATCCAGAGGAAAAATATCAAAAACACTTTCAGCCCTGGATAGAATATCGCTCCAGTTGAAATTTCTGTTATTGGAAACGGTGCGGTGATAAGGAAATATTTCCAGGCCGGGTGAAGAGATATTGCTTAAATAGATAAAGATATATTTCCAGGGGGCATCGTCTCGGCCCTGGCGTGACTGCATGAAATGTAAAGCTGTTTCATAGCGGTGGTGACCGTCGGCGATGAAAATCTTTTTATGGTCCATGATGTTTTGTATACGCGAATTAAACTGGTCCGGGACAGGCCACAGGCGATTATAAACTTCATCTTCCTGATAAAAGCTGATAAGGGGCTCACTGTCCAGGCTCTTTTGTCCGATTTCTTCCAGTATCTGTCCGGGATCGTCATATATTCCAAAAACCGGACTCAGTTGTCCTTGAGTTGCCTGCATCAGCTTCAGACGGTCTTCCTTGGCCTTGGGGTATGTCTCTTCGTGAGGGTATACTTTCCTGCCGAAAGGTTCGAGCTTAAGCCCTCCCAATATTCCCCATCTGGTCCTGATCCTGCCTTCAGCTCTATAATCTGAGGCCATCAGGTAAAATCCAGGTATGTCATCACGGACCAGAACACCATCTTTTATCCATTCATTGAGCAGCTCTCCGGCCCGATCATAGGAAACAGGCGAGTCAATATGCACGACATTGAAATTATGTCTGGACAAAGACTTAATATCTTCAGGGGAAAGTACATCGTAAGGAGGGGAAATGACTTTTTCCGGCTTAATGTCTTTGCGGGACCAATTGTAACTGAAAAAATTTAAAGGGACGAAATCAGGCATACTAATTTTGGTTCATGTTTTTTGAGTTTAGAAAAATGCTATGGAAAAGAAAGTGCGGGTTGGCTGCTGTAGATGCAGGCTAATTAGTTTTCATCCGGAAACGGTTCTTTTTCCCTTTGGCTGCGTCAATCTGCACAATTATTCGTCAACGTATTAAGATACGCCTCCTCATAATTGCTTGATTTCCTTGCCAAAAGAAAA
>SLAE01000155.1 GCA_007127015.1 Desulfonatronospira sp.
GACTTCCTTAACCTGTATTTGTTTGGAAACTATCTGAAAAAACCTCCAGCCTACTTTTTTCTGGGTCGTAAGACTCACAAGCAGGATTTCAACCTGATCAGAATTTTTGGTTCAGGCAAGATTCTGCAGGTACTAGGAAAAGAAACTCAGCTTGCTGGTGAAGGTGAAGAAACAGGAGTTCTGGCCAAAGGAAGGATAATGGAAACCAGACATGAAGTAATTCCTGGAGACCTGATATTTTTGGCCCATATGAAGCTTGCCGCTGAAAAAGAAGAAGAAAAAAATTCCGTTCAGTCCTTTCAGGAAGCACAGGTCCAGCCTGTGATCAGGCTCACTCCAGAGAACAGCGGCTCTAATCGTGTTTCTCAACAAGAACCTTTGGAGACAAAGTAGTCATGTCCGCACCGAAAAGATATGATCTGTTGATCATCAATGGTCCCAATCTGGGACATATCGGAAAAAGAGATCAAAAGACTTACGGACATCTGGGCATGGACGCTCTGGATTCCATCCTGAAAAATAAAATGCCCGGAATAGATTCACGGATTAAGCGCGGGTATTTTCAGGCCAACGGTGAAGGACAGATCATTGATCGTCTGGAAAGGGCCTGGGAAGATAAAATACAGGGACTGGTGATCAATCCGGGTGCGTACACCCACACCAGCCTGGCTTTAGGAGACTGCCTGGCCTGGATCGGTATTCCCTATGTTGAAGTGCATCTAAGCAACATCTGGAGCCGGGAAGATATCCGCAGGCGCAATATGACCGCTGAAAACAGTCTGGGCGTGATCAGCGGCTTCGGCATCATGAGCTATGCTTTAGGCCTTGAAGCATTGGTCTGGCATCTGGATCAGCGGGATACAGAATAAACCTGAACTGCTACAAGCCCGGGATAATGCTGGTTAATGAAACTGGAAACCGGATCAGTTTATGCGTGATTCTTAATAGAATACAGGAGGATTAATGCTTTCAACTACTGATTTTCGCAAAGGCTTGAAGATTGAAATGGATGATACTCCTTATGAGATAGTAGATTTTATGCACGTCAAGCCCGGTAAGGGAGGAGCTTTTGTACGCACCAAGCTTAGGAACCTTCTGACCGGAGGTACAGTCGATCAGACCTTCCGTTCCGGAGAGAAGGTCGGCAAGCCGGACCTGGAATCAAGAGAAATACAATATCTCTATCATGACGGCAGCGCGTATGTGTTTATGGATATGGCCAGTTATGATCAGCTGATGATCCAGGATGAAAGCATGAAAGAAAAAGGAGGCTTTTTAAAAGAAGGACAAACAATCAAGGCGCTGATTTACAGAGGACAGCCCATAGACATCGATCTGCCGGCAGCTGTTTCCCTGCAGGTTGTCCAGACCGAACCCGGGATGAAGGGGGATACCGTTTCCGGGGGTACAAAGCCTGCCAGACTGGAGACCGGGATTACAGTCAATGTGCCACTGTTCATCAATGAAGGTGATTTAATAAAAGTTGATACCCGCTCAGGTGAATATCTGGGCCGGGAATAATTATTAAGGTAAACAAGGAGTTGATTGCCGGCTCTGAGTATAGGAACTGAGTACCGGGAATCATTAAAAGGGAAGTTTAATGGACGGCAGCAGGCTTATTCGTGAAATACCCGGAGTGGTCATGCTTTTTGCGGCCATCTTTCTGGGAGTAAGCCTGGCTGGTTTTTCCAGCCTGGATCCCACATTCAATCATCAGGTGGGTCCTGATCAAACAGTCACGAATCCGGCAGGTGTAGTCGGTGCCTATCTAGGAGGCACCCTGGTCGAATTTTTCGGTCTGGGAGCCGGACTTATACCTGCTTTATTTCTATATCTGAGTCTTTATCTTTTCTGGCCGGCACTCAAGCTTGCCTGGTGGCGCTGGACAGGCATTATTGTCTGCTTTCTTACTTTGCTTGTCTGGTTAGAATTCCCCCAGTTGAAAAACGTTCCGGAAATATCGGCTATGCAAGGAGGCGGTATATTCGGCAGCCAGATCTATCATCTGGGTTATGAAGCTCTTCGCTGGTGGGGCGTTTTACTGATCAATTCCCTTTTGACTCTTGTCGGTCTGCAATTAGCTACAGGTGTCTCCTTAATAAGATGCCTGTCCGGCCTGAGAAGAATGATGCCCTCTTTTGAGGGAAGAGATAATCAGGATTCCGGCAATAGAAGGCTGAAGAGCCCGGTAAAATCCCAAAACAGTACCAAGCCCAAAACTTCTCAAAAAAACAGGAACAGCCAATTGCCTGTTCCCCGCAACGACCCTTCCAAAAGAACGGCACAAGTAGATCCGCACAGCTTTTCCCTGCCGCCCCTTGATCTTTTGTATACTCCATCCGGAAATGGTCCTAAAGTCGAGCAAAAACGGCTTGAAGAAATTTCCGCTGCTGTTAAATCCTGCCTGGAAGATTTTTCCGTCCAGGGCGAAGTGCAGCGGATTCAACCCGGACCGGTGATCACCATGCTGGAGTACAAACCCGCGCCAGGGATAAAAATAAGCCGCATTGCCAATCTGCATGACGACCTGGCCCTGGCTCTCAAGGCCTCCGCAGTACGCATAGTCGCTCCCTTGCCGGGCAAAGATACTATCGGCGTAGAGATTCCCAATGACGAGCGACAGACTGTTTATTTACAGGAAATTCTGAATACGTCCGATTTTGTCCAGTCCAAACTCAAGCTGCCTTTAGCCTTGGGGAAAAATATTCAGGGCCGTTCAAGGGTGGAGGATCTGGCCCGCATGCCTCACCTTCTTGTGGCCGGAGCCACGGGAGCAGGAAAGAGCGTCTGCCTTAACAGCCTGCTGATCAGCCTGCTCTTTAAATATTCCCCCCAGGAACTGAAACTTTTGCTCATTGATCCCAAGCGCATAGAGCTGGCTGTATACAATGACCTTCCGCACCTGGTGCATCCTGTTGTTACGGATATGAGTCTGGCCAAGACAGCACTTGACTGGGCGATATTTGAAATGGAAAACCGTTATGACCGCATGGCCGGTCTGGGAGTTCGCAACATCGAGGGCTATAATCAAAAGCTTATGTCCTTTGGAGATCAGCCGCCTGAAGGGTATGAGGACCTTAAACCCTTTCCCTATCTGGTTGTAGTCATCGATGAAATGGCTGATCTGATGCTTACCGCGGCCAAAGAAGTTGAAATGGGTATTGTCCGGCTGGCTCAACTGGCCAGAGCCGCCGGGATCCATCTGATAATAGCCACCCAGAGGCCTTCCGTGGATGTGGTCACCGGAATCATCAAAGCCAACTTTCCCTCCAGAATTGCATTCCAGGTCAGCTCCAAACATGATTCAAGAACCATCCTGGACGGTGTGGGCGCTGAGCACCTTCTGGGCCAGGGGGATATGCTTTTCAAGAGCGGTGGAGGGCAGTTGCAGAGAATACACGGGGCCATGCTGCAGGAAGAGGAAATAGCCGCTGTAGTCCATTTCTGGAAGCAAAAGGCTGCTCCTGAGTTTGAACTGGATTTCAGTGACTGGAAAAACAATGATCATGCAGGCAATGGCCAGGATTACGCGGGTGACCCAGTGATCGATGATCCCAAATATCCTCAGGCTGTGGAATTCATCCGGGAGCAGGGCAAGGGATCAATTTCTCTTATCCAGCGCAGGTTTCGCATCGGCTACAACAAGGCGGCCCTTTTCATAGAGCAGATGGAAAAAGACGGCATTCTGGGACCTTCAGATGGAAGCAGACCCAGACAGGTGCTAAAGCCCAAATAACCGCTCTTATGTAAGTGATCGTCCTCAAGAGATACCTGCTCAGCAGCAAGAAACTCAGTGAATCCGGCACATGGCCAAACTCTGGTCCCTTTGGGCCTTCTGCCATGGCAGAAAATTTTTTTGGGATATTTACTGGGCATATGGACTCTGAAATATCCCTGGGCAGGTCTTTGCGGCCTTTTTCTTCTATTTCTGTTCATCCCCTTTAAGCTCATGCGCTTGAACCTGCTGGTAGCAGGAGTTTTCCTGCTGTCCTTTCTTCTGGCCTGGTTCAGGCTTCCTGGGCCCCCAGAACGAATACCTTCGCCTATACTCAAACAGGAAAGAGTGCTTCTCCAGGGCCAGGTCCAAAGCGTGGGCTATCTTCCAGGAGACAGACAGAGAATAATCATCAAAAATCTGATCATTGAGCCGGACAGGCAGCCTGAAGTCCTGTCCGGCAAACTTGTGTGGACATGGCAGCAGGCCCCTGTAAAAATTATCCCGGGACAGAACATCCAGGCCCATTTAAACGTGCGCCCAATTCAGGGTATGGCCAATTTCGGAGTCTGGAACAGTGAGTTTTTCTGGAGAACCCAGGGTGTCTTCTGGAGAAGCTATTCCAGGGACAAAAATTTCTGGTTTGATCTGGAGCCTGTGGAGCAAAAAAGTTTTATCCTGCGCCAATCCTTAAAGCAAAGGCTTTTGAACGGTCTTGACATACAGGGTTTTTGCCCTGACCGGCAGGATAAAATCAAGGGTCTGGGACTTGCCTTGTTTTTTGGTGATCGGTCCCTTCTTGACGCAGAACTTCTGGATACTGTGCGTCTGGCTTCACTCGCCCATACACTGGCCCTTTCCGGGCTGCATCTGGGAATTATGGCTGGCATGGGCTTCATGCTGGCGGGGGTGCTTGGTCATTTTTTTCCAGGAATCTACCTCAGGCTGCCTTTCATGAAACTGGGGATCTTGTTGGCCGCACCCATATGTCTGGTCTATATCTGGATGGGTCAGTACCAGCCCACCCTGATCAGAGCCGGCATCATGCTCTTCTGCTGGGGCTGGTATATTTTTGCAGACCAGAGAAGGGTCCTGCTGGACGGTTTGTTCATGGCCGCGGCTTTAATAACCCTGTACAACCCCTGGTCGGTTTTTGATCTAAGGCTGCAACTTTCAGTCATGGCCGTGGCCGGGATCGCGCTTACCTGGCCCCTGGTGGAAAAAATTTTAAAATATCTGGATGCCCGCAGGGCTCCCGGGCTGCTCAAATATTTTCTGGGGCTTCTCGGGGTCACCTTGGCGGCGAATATTGCCCTTCTTCCTGTCCAGGCCTGGACATTCAACTATATCAGCGCGCATTTTTATCTAAATCTGATCTGGATTCCGGTTCTGGGAATCATGGTCCTCCCGGCAGGCTTTGCGGGACTGTTCATTTCCCTGGTGCCGGGCGCAGGATATGCCGGGGAAATCCTGCTTGGACTCTGCGCGTATCTGCTTGGGTACTTTATTGTTTTTATGGAATTCCTGCGCTCCAAAGAACTGCTGCATCCGATAATAACCTATCGTCCGGCATGGACTCATATTTTTGCCTACTACATAGTTCTGATCCTGTTGCTTTA
>SLAE01000049.1 GCA_007127015.1 Desulfonatronospira sp.
GATCATTTATCCGTCCTCATCTCATCAAGGTCACCTGACCATTTTAATTTGCCTCTGTACTCCTTGATCTCCTTGAGACCTTTGACCTGTATCAAAAGTTTCAGCCCTTCTTCTATTGCGTATTTTTTTGTTTTCAGACCGGAAGCCTTCAGAGCTGATGCCATCAGCTCATCATTTATTACGACATTGGATCTCATAACCATATCCTCCTGATGTGTGTATATTATACATAATTATACACCATTAATGCTGAAGTTACAATTAATCTTTTTGATTTCTTCGGGCTGAGATTGTTCTAGTATGACCTTCTTTAGCTCATCGTCATGCTCGGATATTTTACTATCCAGTTCCTTGAATTTTTCCACAACCTGGCCATTGGTAAGAGCGAACCTGCTCATGGATACAAATGCTCGCAACTGTGGCTTCCGTTAATTGTGAAGCGATAGAGGCTGCAAGCGGGGTATGCCCCTGCTCCCTGATATTATCAATTACTTTACTCTGTTCTCCGAACATTTTGCTGGAGTATTCCGGGTGGAATTGCTATTGAAAATTAACAGGCTTAATTTGTATTGACAGTGAAAATTATCAGACTTAATTTGTATATAGTTTATATCAATCCATTGTTCTTCCAGGTACATGAGTGTCAGGTCAAGTCCGCCTATCCAGGCAGGCGCGGGTTTTACTGCAATGGTTTTGATATTTCGCAAGACTTTGTTCAGGAGATGCATAGTCATGGATGTTAACACATACCGGATAATGATCCGTTTAAACCCCTGGATAGAAAATATCCATGTCTGGCAGGAGTTTGCAATGAGCCGTCTGCCGGACAATTACATACCCAGAATTGTGTCTCCCAGGCTGGAGAAGGACAAGGTCATCCTGATAACCGGGCCAAGGCAGAGCGGGAAGTCAACACTGGCCTGGAAAATACTCAGCAATTCAGACAGGCCTTTTATATATGTAAATTGCGAAGAATACCTGCTCAGGGAGTTATGCGGTTCAGCAGCTTTATTTATGGATGAAATGGAAAGGCTGGCTCCAGGCGCACAGGGTTTTTTTTTCGAAGAAGCACAGCATTTGCCTGAAGCCGGACTTTTTCTCAAGGGCCTGGTTGATCTCAAGTCTGGAAAACAGATCATGGTCACCGGGTCTTCCAGTTTTCATCTTCTGGCAAAGACAAGAGAATCCCTGGCTGGAAGGGCACAAAGGCATGTCCTGCTGTCCTTTGGAGCAAGAGAACTTGTTCCTGACAGTGTTTCCGCGACCATCAAGGAGATGAAAGCCAGGGATATTTTTTCGACCCTGATGTTGTTTGGAGGATACCCTGAAGTGTTTCTCAGCATGGACAAAGAAGAAGTTCTTGGCCGCCTGGTGGAGGCTTTTGTGCTCAGGGACGCTTCAGATTTGTACATGATCAGAAACCCGGGCGCGTTCAGAAAACTAATGGATCTGGCTGCCTCTCAAACAGCCAACCTCGTCAATTATTCCAATCTTGCGGAAAACATCGGAGTCAGCGTAAACACAACCGCTCAGTACCTTAACATTCTTGAAGAAAGCCATATTATCAGAATGCTTCCCCCTTTCGCGGGCGGAAAAAGGGCGGAAATCACTTCAACTCCCAAACTTTACTTTATGGACAACGGAGTCAGAAACTATCTGTTTGGAGGTTTTACGTACCCGGCCAACAGAGCTGATTCAGGGGCTTTAACTGAAAACCTGATCTTTACTGAACTATGTAAAAGGATAAATCCCCTGACAGAGAACATCCATTTCTGGAGGAGTTCATCAGGCGCTGAGGTGGATTTTGTTCTTCAGAAACAGGGGAGGCTGATAGCCATGGAAGTTAAAGCCGGAGCCATGAAAAAGCCATTAATAAGCAGGTCTCTGAGGAGCTTTATCTCCGCGTATAATCCTGATGCCGCGTACGTGCTCAACAGCACTCTTAACCTGTCCATGACTGTGGAAAATACCGCGATCAGGTTTGTTCCCTTTCATCTTTTCCATGAACAGAAACTTCACGAACCTTATTCGTAATACCCGACAACTCTCGGTTCAGCTTACTTATTCACTGTGAGTCCATATATGGTATTTAACGATTTTATGCTCCGGATATCATTCAACATGAATATATTAATTTCCATGCCTGACCCTTTGGCTGACACGGTTGCACCAGCCTGAATGCGCCAGTCGGGACATGAATGATTCTTCATGTGGCATTTCGGCAAAAATATACCTGATTAAGCCCGTGCGGCTTGACACAGCTTTAAGCATAGGTATTTATTAAATTACGGATACTAAGGCGGGTTATCCGCAACCAACCAGGTTTACAGAATCAAATACGGAGAACCTGGATATTCGCTGCCGCAAATTACATTTTTTCAGTTATCAGTTATCAGGAAAAGCCAGAACAAATTACAGATAAAAATGAACAATCCTCTATATAACCACCAGCACTTACTCGTGTTTTTGTAAGAGTCTTTTCGAGTAAGACATTAATTTGCATTTACTGAGGCTTCTTCCCTTGTTTTGACAGGTTATGATAACATTGCGCAGATGTAATGGTGTAAGCATGCCTGCAAGTCGTTTCACCCAGCAGGGCGGCAGCTCAAACGAAGAAGACGGCATCCTGGATTATCGGAATCTGGTGATGAACACTCCCATCGGCATCTTTACCTCCACACCGGAAGGGCGCTTTCTTTCGACCAATCCGGCTATGGCCCGCATGCTGGGCTATGAAACCCCCCAGGAACTAATGGCTTCGGTCACAGATATCGGCGAACAGGTATACGCTTTTCCTGAAGACAGAGAAAAACTCAAGCGGCTTATTGAGCGTGACGGCCAGGTGACGGAATTCGAGTGCGAGATGATCCGCAGGGACGGTTCCAGTTTCTGGTGCTCCCTGAACGCTCTTGTGGTCATGAATCACGAGCGAAAGTCAGCCTACTATCAGGGATTCGTAGTGGACATCACCAGGCGCAAACAGATCGAACAAGAGCTGAGAGAGAGTGAAGAGCGTTTTTCCAAGGTTTTCAGATCCAGCCCGGCACCACAGGCTGTTTCGGACGTAGATTCCAGAGAAATCATTGATTTGAACGACAGATGCCTGGAATTATCGGGCTATTCGAGAGAAGAACTCATCGGAAAAGATGCGGATAAACTGGAAGTCTGGATTGATCCGGGGGAGCGTAACCGCCTGGGTAAAAAATTAAGGACTGCTGGATTTCTCAAGAATGAGCCTGTTGAACTTAGGAGCAGGGCCGGTAAGAAGATCATGGCCCTGTGGTCTGCTGAAATAATCCAAATGCACGGCCGCAAGCTTGTGCTGTCCATGTTTTATGATGAGACCGAACGCAGGCTGGCGGAAGAAGCCCTCCGAAAAAGCAGAGAAACATTATCCAGAGAGCGCAACCGTCTGAAGGTCATAACCGAAACCATGGGCGAGGGCCTTTATGTCTTTGACACAAAAGGACGCATATCTTTTTCCAATTCAGCCGCGGCTTCAGTGCTCGGTTATTCACAGGATGAACTTCTGGGTCAGGTGGCTCACGACCTTTTCCATCACCTGTACAACCATGAAGGACATAAAGTCGCTCTTGAAGATTGCCCGTTTTTCAAAAGCGTTATCAGCGGCCGCTCTCACAGCTCCGAAGAAAATTTCAAACGTAAAGACGGGTCGGTCTTTCCGGTTGATGTTACCTCCCGGCCGATGATTGGAGAAGAGGGAGTTACAGGCGCGGTGACCGTGTTCCGTGACATCAGCGAACGAAAAGATGCCGAAGTAAAGTTGAAAAACAGTGAGGAGAAATACCGTGCACTGATGGAGCAGTCCCTGGACATGATCTTCCTGCACGACCTCAAGGGCAATTTTCTGGAAGTGAACCACAAGGCCATCTCGCGAACCGGTTATTCCAGGGATGAACTTCTGAACATGAACGTTTTCGACCTGCATTCGGATCATAACGGCAAAAGCGAGATCCTGAACATTTGGGAAAAATGGCGACCTGGAGAATCCATAATTCTGGAAATGGTTCACATGGACAAGTTCGGCCGGAAATATCCAGTGGAGATAAATACCGGCAAAGTCCGTTTCGGGAACAAGGATTATATTCTGGCCACCATCCGGGACATTACCGAACGCAAAAGGGCCGAAGAAGACCTGAAGGAGAGCAGGCAGCGCTATGAATACCTGCTGCAGAGCTCGGTCAGGATGCAGTCTTTTCAGAACATCATCGGCAGGAGTCAAAAAATGCAGCGTATATATGTTTTGCTGCAGCAGGTGGCGGCCGTGGACACTACGGTGCTCATCACCGGAGAGACCGGTACGGGTAAAGAACTCATTGTGGAGGCGCTGCATTCCATAAGCCCGCGCGGCAACGGACCTTTGATCAAGGTCAACTGCCTGACCCTGGCTGATGAACTTCTGGACAGTGAGCTGTTCGGGCATGTCCGCGGCGCCTTCACCGGAGCCTACACCAACAAGATCGGGCGGGTGGAGGCTGCCGAGGGAGGGACTTTGTTTCTGGATGAGATAGGAGACATTTCCCCGCGCATTCAGCTCAAGCTGCTTCGCTTCCTGCAGGAGAGGGAGTACGAGAGGGTGGGCGATTCCAGGACGCGCAGGGCGGATGTGCGAATTGTCGCGGCCACCAACGCGGACCTGTCCCGCAAGGTGGAGGAGGGTTCTTTCCGCAAGGACCTGTATTTCCGGCTTAAGGTTATGTGCATACATGTGCCCAGGCTTAAGGAGCGAAGCGAGGATATCCCCCTGCTCATCCAGCATTTCTGCAGGCATTTCGCGGAGAAGTTCGGCAAGCACATCCGCGGGGTTTCCACTAAAGCCATGCGCATTCTGCTTCAGTATCCCTGGCCGGGGAACGTGCGCGAACTGGAGCATGCCCTGGAGCACGGAGTCCTGCTCTGTCCGGAAGATATGATCGAACCGGAACACCTGCCGGAAGAGCTGCTTGATTACCAGGGTTCAAATCATTCGCAAAAAGGCTCTGGTAAACTGGACAAAGAAAAATTAGACCAGGCGCTGCGGGCCGCATATGGAAACAAGACTGAAGCAGCCAGAAGACTGGGCATTTCCCGGCGCACTCTTTACCGCAAACTGCATAAACACGGCATGCTTGATTAAGCTTCCTTCAAATTCCTGACGCAAGATAATTTTGATTAACTTTTAAAAGTTAATCCCAAGGTATAGACAAAGAAGAATGTCAACATATAGGTGAAATACGCGTCCTGCAGCCAGTGCTGAGACAGAGCATATCGAACCAGGAAAAGACGGGCTTATCTGATCGCCCTGGTCTGCGGCATTTTGATCTTCATTCTGAGCTGGGTTATCCGTGATCCAGGAGATGTTTTCATTCAGGTGCTTTATCCTTTTTTCGCCCTGGTTCTGGCTCTTGTTTTCCCGCTGGTCTGGTTCAGAACCATCCCCATACGCAAGCTGGAAATCTTCATCCTGTCCATTATCACAACAATTATTCTGGGCCGTCTGGTCTGGCACTTTCATTTTGCCGGAGCCATAGAAGAGCAGCTGATCATGCTGGCTGCAGGCCATTACTGGGCCATCGGAATTCTAATAATTGTCGGTTTTGTCATGTTTGACCACAACAAGGGCATTGCGGCCGGACTCACAATTGTTCTGCTTTCCGGAATAATCTCCGCAACCGGCGTGTGGGGGGATATGCGCTCCGGCCTGGCCTCCGGAGAAACCTTGATCTATCTTGTGCGCATCCACCTCTTTCTGGTGCTTCTGCTTGGTCTGACAGGAGCCACGACCATACTGAGAGACAAGCTCAAGGATGCCCTGATCCGTGCCGATGTTCTGCAGCAGCTGGTGAATACGGATATGCTCACCGGGCTGGCCAACAGGCGCGCCGCTGAAAAATTTCTTTCAGAGCAGGCCTCGGCAGTCGCGCGCTATGACCGCAAGGTTTCAGTCATTATGGCTGATGTGGATTATTTCAAGCAGGTCAACGACAGATTCGGACACGCGGCCGGAGACGCCGTTCTGGAAGGGATTTCCAAAATACTGCTCAATACTGTTCGAGATAGCGACCTTGTGGCCCGCTGGGGAGGTGAAGAATTTCTGATTGTTGCCCAGGAAACAACCGCGCTGAACGGAAAGGACCTGGCCCGGAGGTGCGCGGAGGCCATTGCCGGAAACCCTATCGCGGGTATAAATGTCACCATGTCCTTCGGGGTATCCGAGCTTACCGCTCAAGACAGCGTAGATACGGTGCTTTCCCGTGCGGATACCCTTTTGTACCGGGCCAAGAATTCCGGACGCAACAGAACTTTTTCCGACGCGGATCCGGTGACTGCTTTGAATGATTTTCCTGAACTGGGCTTAAACGCCGGGCAAATATAAGTATTTCCTAAAACGGCGCGTCGTCCATGCCGCTGGCTTCGGAAGGAAACGCAGGACCCATTTTTTCCTTTTCTCGGCTTTTGTTTTCTTCAGGAGCCTGCACATATGATTCGCCGCCCTGGCTCTTGGGATCCAGAGCCTGTATTCTGATCGCCTTGACCTTGGTTGTATATCTGTCCTGACCCTGCTGATCCTGCCATTTGTCCGTCTGCAGGCTGCCTTCCACTAGAATAAGCCTGCCCTTGCTCAGATAGTTGGAGCAGAATTCGGCCTGTTTCCCGAAGACGACCACACTATGCCATTCCGTGCGCTCCACCCTGTTGCCTTCTCTGTCGTTGTAGGATTCGTCCGTAGCCATCCTCAGGTTGGCCACAGGAACTCCATTTGCCGAATATGCCAGTTTGGGATCCTGGCCCAGTCTTCCTATTAGAAGAACACGGTTAAGTGATCCAGCCATGCTTCCTCCTAAAACTTTATGTTCAAGATTATGTTCAGCCTCAACGGGCGATTTTCTGCTGCATCTCGTCCAGGATGTCTTCCAGAGCGTAAGCGGCCTTGTCCGCGGCTCTCGGATTCCAGTCACTCAGAGCTTCAAGAAGAGCGTTTTTCTGCTCCAGAGCAGCGTGGATATCTTCTTTCAGTTTTGAACTCATGGCCGCCGGCAGCTTGCCGAGTCTCAGCCTGTCATTGAGGGCATCCACGAGTTGAGCATGAAAATCTTCTCCTGTTTTCGACGGCAGCATTTCCGTATCGAATGCCAGAGAGACAAGATCAATCCAGCGGTTCTTCGCTTCTTCAGGGTCGTGGGTCTTGGCCATGACTCTGATTTGAATGATTTCGCCCATATTGTTCTCCTATACCTAAATTATTATTCCTGTTCTTCCCATCCGCTTTGAATTTTGTCAATAACGGTCTTGATATTATTCACCTGATCTTCCGGACAGACTCCGAACAGGGGACCACCCATTTCAACGCTTTCGTTCGAATTGAAATATGTGGTGTAAATGATGCCGTCCGGGCCTTCATAGTGGATGATGGTTTCGCGTTTCATTCTGGAAAGAATCAATGCTTCGTCTCCATCCCTGATATTTACCGAACGCAGGCCCTGAGACTTTATCTTGATGTCTATTTCTGAAACAAAATAATAACGGCCTTTTTCAGGGGCCTTAAATAAGTGCAGAGCCTTTTTCAAAATAATATCAATTACTTCCTGCTTGGTCAGGAAGTGTCTTATGTTCAACAGAGGTGTGCCGGCCTGGACAAACTGCCCGTCCTCGATGTCAAAGAAATGCACGACCTCTCCTTTTTCCGGAGCATGTAAAGGTTTGGCATTGCCTTCACGGATCAGTCGGGCAAGCAGTGTTCCCGGCCGCTCACTCCATGTGCCTGTTGCCCCGTCCACTTTGATCCCGGTATCTTTCACCGCGAATTCAATCCGCCCTGTATGTGGAGCGCTGACAGTGATTTCCCTGTAGGGGGCTTTTTTTATCTCGTTCAACAGAGCCATGATATCGATCAAGACTGACTCCTTTATATATGCATTATTTTATCGGTAATAGAGGAACTCGCCGCCCATGGTCCTTAAGGCATGATGCAGGTTGTTTCTGATTTCACGGCGGTCCCAGATTCCCTGGATATGACCTCTGGATAGAGCCATAAAGGCGTTGTGGTAATCCGGAGGAATGTCCAGGCCGGTGGTTTCCCTGATGACTCCGGGGCCGGCGAAACCGATATTGGCTGAGCGTATGGCGAACTGGTACGGGGAACAGCCCAGGAAGCTGGCTACAGGCCCGGCATATGAATTGGTATCATAAAGTACCAGATACAAACCTCCAGCTTCCAGATATCTGCGGACTGACAGTGTGCACCTGGGCATCTGGATCAATCCGTTGGTTCCTTCCTGAATGCGGATTCCTGCGGTGCCGTGCACGTAGGCCAGAAACGGCATATGTTTGCGCCTGGCCTGTTCCACGGCTCTGGAGAATTTTTCACCCTCAGCCGCGCCCACACTGCCTCCCCTGAATCTAGCAAGGAGCATGGCCACAACCACCCTTATACCCTTGATATCCGCTTCAAAAGTCATGCAGCCGCTTTTGTGGCCGGTCTGTTTTTTGGCCTGATCGAGTTTATGCTCAAGGCCTTCAAAGTCCAGAGGATTTAAAGATTCCAGCCTGGGACTGAATTCACTGATTGACCGGGGATCAAACACGTTGAACAGATACCATTCATACTCCATTGGGAAATGATGTCCGCAATGACTGCAGACACCGGCAAAATCCCCAAAAAGATCCGGAGCCCACAGATCCAGGCAGTTGAATTTGACGGTATTGGGGCAGGGCAGTGTTCTGTCCTGATTGGCTTGAGGACTTATGTATCTGCAATGCTCATCCCAGGACATTCCTTCTTCCCAGGTAGACAAGGTGGTCAGCTGGCAGACTTCTTCCTTTTCATTTTTGACGCCCGGCAGCTTTCTGAGCAGTCTGGAGGCTTTATGCATGGCCCTGCCGAACAAGGCATGCACTTCGCCCTGCACATCTTCAGCCAGATGAGTTATTGCTCTCTGGTGCCTGCCGAAAAACTCATAGCGCAAAAAGGAGTAAACAGACCATGAGGTTTCACTTACAGCCCTTTTATACTTCTGCCAGGCAGGGGTGCTGTCCCTGTACGCCCATTGGCTTAAAGATCGATATTTCTGATATCTTCTCCAGAGCAGACGTTCACCGGATTTCTGCGAAAGGCCCCAGCGCACATATATATTGGGATTGTTCAGCTTTCTGAGGGCGATGGCTCGAAAAAGCTTAATTCCCCGAACGGATAAAATAATCTCATCAGTAGCCAGAATGACTTCCTGTCTGAGTTTTTTGAAAAAATCAAAGTGTTCAGGCCTAGCTCCCAGAGCCGGTTCCTGAAGAATGCGATCTATATAGCCCATCTTCAGGTTGTCCTGGGCTGTAATCCTGAGCTGCCTGGCGCAGCTTTCCACCAGTTCAGGTGAAATCCTGCCGCCTGATTTGGCCCTGCCTTCAATGGCTGCCGCTCCTTCAGGAGAGATAACCGAGTAATATCCGTGGGAAAGCATGATTCTTGTATCAGCCAGACCAATGGCTTCCGCGCCTCCTGAGCCTCCTTCGGAAATCACCGCAACCACAGGCACATTGATGCCGGCCATGGCATAAATGTTTCTGGCGATCTGCTGGGCCGCACCCGGATAATCCTCGACAGGATAAGATCCCGGAGTAAAGATGTAGGTATGAATGGGAATATTCTCGGTAACAGCGACCTTCATGTATTCAAGGGCCTTGGCGTTTCCCCAGGGTTTAACCGAACCTCCGTTGCGAAATTCCTGGCCGTGACCCTTTTCCTGTCCGATGACCATGACCGGCTGCTTGTAGATCTTTTTGCCCACGTTGCGGGTTATATACGCTCTGGCAATGATCATCGAAGGATCAATGCTGTATTCGCCCTGACCTCCAATTTCTGTATAATTGTCGTATACGTTTTCCAGGATATCTTTTAGACAGATGCGCTGAGGGTGGCGGACTATACGCACCCGGTCCATGGGTGTCAGTTCTTTTTCCAGCTTGTTTTCCAGGAAAGTGAACAGATCGGACAAGGATCCGAGCTGCCTCTTGATCTGAGACGGACCAAGAGAGGGGAGGGCCTGGACAAAATCATTAAGCTTGGAACCAAGAAGAGAAACATTGGCGTTTTCCCGGTTGCCGAAGATGTCTTGTATATATTGCAGCCGTTCTTTCAAGTCCTGAATTTGTTTGTCTATTTCAGTCATATTTGTTGTATCTCGTTAAAGATTAATATGCTCAGAATAAGAAGTTTCTGCCAAAAGATTTTTCAGCCGCCTTCAAGGAAATTAAAAGACCAGCAGCTTGCGTGTGTTTTCCTTCAAAAACTGAATATTTGATTTTAGAGGTTCACCCATGTAGTTTCTGCCTTCCAGAACCAGCTGGTTCAAGAAACGAATGCCCCGGTCCCTGGCCTGCTCCAGATCCTGGCCCCAGACGATCCCAAGAGCCAGGTTGGGATCAAATTCAGTTGGGATGTCATAAGCCCGTTCCCTTGGAATATGTGTGTGCATCCTGAGCCAGGGAAAATCCGGCCAGGAAAAATTTTCAATACGGCCCACCCATGGTGTAAAGGCGTTTTCCGGGTCTTCGGCAAGTATACGGTATTCGATGCCCAGGCCTTCGAACCTGATGTCCTTTTGTTCGAAATGCATCCTTTCATCAAGGCCCAGACGGATCTGCTCCTGAATCAGATCCACCTCCTGTCCGCCGATCCTGGATATAATGGCTGACACTCCGTTTTCGACCTGAATGCGGGTATTGACCTCCATCAAAAAGGGGTTGCCCATGGGACTGACTATCCACTCCCAGGTTCCTATGCTGTTGTAGCCGACTTCCCGGGCCATTCGCAGGGAATAATCAATGATGTCGTTCAGGACTTTGTCCGCGTCAAAGGCATAGCTTATGCTTTGTGGATAAAAGCCTGGAGCCACTTCAATCCTTTTCTGGCGGCCTATGCTCTGCACAGTGCAGTTACGGGTGCCGAAGTGCACCACTTTGCCGTGGCTGTCGGCCAGAATCTGTACCTCAAGGTGATTGAAGTCAAAGATCCTTTGTTCAATAAGCACGCCTTCGTCTCGAAACTGGCGTCGGGCATAATTCTTTATTCCCCTGAGCACGGTGCGGAAGCGATCCAGATCATGAACCTCTTCAATGCCCATGCCTCCGCCTCCGGCTGAGGCCTTGACCAGAATAACCGGCTGTTCGACGCCCTGTTCGTTCTGAAAATTGAAAAGTGAACGGGCCAGCTCTTCGGCTTCAAGGTCATCCACAATGGGCCTGTCTGATCCAGGTATGGTTGGAACATTAAGGCGACGGGCCACTCTTTTTGTGTTGATCTTGTCTCCCAGATCCTGAATGATTTTCCATGACGGCCCGATAAATTTCAGCTTTCTAGTCCGCTGAACCACCCGGCGGGCAAAGCGGAAGTCTTCGGCAAAAAAGCCGTAACCAGGATGTATGGCGGTGGCTTCGCTGTCATCGGCGACCGCAAATATTTCATTAGGATCCTGATAAGAACTGATGCGGTATAGAGTGTTCGGCCCGCCTTGCTTCAAAGCCTCGGTACAATGTTCGGATTGAGCATCCTCCTTGGTGTAGACACAGACAAACTCATGCCCCAGTTTCCGGCAGGCATTTAGAATGCGGATAGCTATCTCCCCGCGGTTGGCTATAAGTATTTTATGTTTCTTCATTGGCGGTATTTCAATTTTTTTTCCAAAAGAGGAAGTTTATTTCTGATTGTTCACAGGCCTTTCCGGCATGGAGCTGTGCATAAACAACATATTTTCAAGAACTCAGCTTCCCGGGGCAGGAGTAAATCAGCGATTTGTCCCGCAGGGAGCATACGCCATTGTTGCCGGTAAAATGCACCTGTCCCTGGTAATCAAGAGGGTTATTTATTTGAATTTTCGGTTTATTGCAATGTCCTTCCTCTGCCAAAACTTGCCTTAATGTAGCAAATGAGGCATTCTTTCGCTGTTAAGCGAATGATTCGCCGATCCCTGAATAAATGACGTGTCTGCAAAAAGTCGGGAATTCAGTGTTTCAGAATAAAACAAACGTCCTAACTCTTTGTTTTTACTGACTCCTGACCCCTGAGACTGCAAAAATGGGTTTTTGCAGTCAAACCATATATGGCTCCGCTGAAATATATATTCGCTGACGCATTTTGGGCTGGGCTTCGGAGAAGCCCGCCCTGCTGGGACAAATTCGAGCACATTACCTGGTTCAGCAGATTGATCATGAGAAAAAGATCGGGGTGATCCATGCGGGAAAGAGATAAAATCGTTCAGGCTCTTGATTTTTTGCGGAAAGAATTCCCTGATTATCGTCCGGAAGCTGTACTGGTTCTGGGCAGCGGCTTGGGGGAAATGTCTCGAGAGATTGAGGTCCTGTCCAGCTATGACTATCATCAGATTCCCGGTTTTTCCTGTTCCACTGTAGCCGGTCATGCTGGGACTCTTTCTCTGTGCCGGACTAAAGATCTTCGACTGGCGGTAATGAAAGGCAGGGTTCATCTGTACGAAGGCTATACAGCAGCCGAAGTTGTCCGCAATCTGCGCGTGCTGGGTCTTTGGGGAGCCGGGACCGCGGTTTTGACCAATGCCGCGGGAGCATTGAATCCTCAATTTTCCACGGGCAGCATAATGCTTATCACGGATCAGATCAACATGACCGGGGAGAATCCGCTTGTTGGGGAGAACATAGAGGATTGGGGACCGAGATTTCCGGACATGAGTTCGGTATACTGTCCGGAGCTTGCATCACTGGCTCTGAAAAGAGCGATTGAACTGGGAATTTATCTGGAAAAGGGCGTTTATATCGGCATTAAGGGGCCATCACTGGAGACTCCTGCCGAAACCAGGGCTTTTAGAAGGCTGGGCGCTGATGCAATCGGCATGTCCACCACTCTGGAGGCCATAGCCGCCAGACACATGGGCATGCGGGTGCTCGGTTACTCATGTCTGACCAACAAAAACCTGCCTGACTGCATGGTTGAGACTTCACACGCGGAAATCCTGGCCCAGGCAGGAAAAATTAACAGGGATCTTACAACTCTGCTCAATGACATCCTGCCAATGATTACTTGATCCGGCCGGCCATCCATTTTATCTGCCGGCAGATGCCCATAAGCAGCTTGAATTCGTGTTCCCGGAGTCCATGACCCGCCAGCGCCCTTTTCAGGGGGAGCATGAAATAATCAGGATTATCCGGCTTTAAGAAATCTATAAGCAGCAAGGCTTCCTGAATATTGCGGTGCAGAAGGCTGATCTGCTCCTGGGTTGCCGGGGGTGAACCCTGGCAGGGAATGTAGCGCGCCTGACCGGCAGGAACATGTTTGAAGCATTCATACAATATCAGCAGCACCGCCTGAGAGACGTTCAGGGACCAGGCTCTGCTGGTCGTGGGAATGGAGATGATCCTGGTGCATTGTTCAATTTCTTCATTGGTAAGTCCATTGTCCTCTGAGCCGAAAACAAGTGCGATGTCCAGATCCTGCCTGTCCGGGCGCATAATTTCCCCGGCTGCTTCCCAGGGCATCAGTATGCCTTTGCGCCAGCCGCCAACCCGGGCGGTGGTGGCATACACACGGTTAAAATATTTGACAGCTGAGGTCAGATCAGGATGGTGTTCCAAGGAATCCAAAAGCTCCATTCCCTTGGCGGTAGCCAGAGGTCCGGCCCGTTCGGAATCGATTAGTTTGTCCCCGGTCACCATGAGCCTTGAACAGCCCATATTGACGCAGGCCCTGGCGGCTGAACCCACGTTTTCGGGATATTTGGGCCGGCAGAGAATGACGGTTATGTTTTTGAGCATCAGTGACTTACTCTTGAAAGCCTCACACAAAACAAAATGTTTCGGCGGTTAAATACAAAGTTTGTTCAATTTGTTTTCAATAATTTGTTATCTTAGTTTCCTGATAACAGATAACTGATAACCTGAATCCGTACAACAGGTTCAGGAATCCTGCACTTACTTTTAAAATTTCTATTCTCGATCAGACTGAAGCAGCTAAAAAGTAAGTGCGGGACGGCCATTTTGCCAAACCCCTGAACCTATTTAAGGATATACGAAAAAAACTAACTTCACGGATTCAGGTGATAATATGTAATTGCCGGCAGCTGCTGTTGGGTTTCGGGCATAGTCAGCTTTGGAAAGGTCTATACATTGAACCTGAAGGTTATTACGTCTCCGTCCCGGACAATATACTCCTTTCCTTCCAGGCGCAGCATTCCGAGTTCCCTGGCCTTTTTAAAGGTTTTACAGCGCAGAAAATCATTCCATGCCAGCACTTCAGCCCGGATAAATCCTTTCTGGATGTCAGAGTGGATGACCCCCGCGGCCTCCCAGGCGTTCTGTCCGCTTCTCAACGGCCAGGCCCTTACTTCCTTGTCACCGGCAGTAAGAAAAGTGATCAGACCCAGAAGGAGGTAAGTTCCCGCGATGACCCGGTCCAGCACAGATCCGCTGATGCCCAGATCCTGCATGAATTCATGCAGTTCCTGTTCTGATTCCAGTTCGGACATCTCTCTTTCCAACCTTGCTGAAAAAGCTATATGACCCATATTGGTCTCTTCAGAGGGGACCTGAAAGTCAGCCAACCGGTTTTCAGCCAAATTCCATGCGTAAAGAACCGGTTTGGCCGAGAGAAACGCGAAACCCTTCAGCACTTCATTCATGGCCAGATTTCTGTCTATCCTTAAGGGCATTTCCTGTTCAAGTATTTCCTGAGCCTTAAGCAGCATTTCTTCTTCTTCCAGATTGTAAAGATGTCTGGCCTTCTTCTTGTCTTCCAGGATTTTATCCAGTTTTTTCTCAATTACGGCCATATCCGAAACCATGAGTTCAGCTTCGATTGAATCCTGCTGTTTAAGAGGGTCCTGGGTGCCGCTGAAGGCGTCGAGCACCGCGAGGAGACAGTCCGCACCGCGGATGTCGCTCAGCAGTCTGTTGCCCAGGGCTTGAGTTCCTCCACCGGGCAGATCCAGATATTCGATTTCAGTACAGGTGACTTTTTTGGGTTTAAACAAAGCGCTTAAGGGTTCAAGCCGCGGTTCAGGCACCTTGACCATGGCCCTGTTGCCCAAAACCTGCGGGCCGGCCAGGGCCCTGAAAAGCTCAGTCTTGCCGCTGCCGCTGAAGCCGATGATGGCTGTTTTCATTTGTTCCCCGAAATAGTTTTTTCAGTTAACAGTCAAAGTTCTTTTTCCACAATCCAGTCTCTCAAGCGCCTGCTGCCGGCAGTTCCTGTTGAACAGACACTGGAATCCGGCTCCGGGTTTTACCTGTATAGGTTTCGCCGGAATATATGGATGTGCAGAGTTATAGTAAAATTAAATAGTTAAGAAATATTTGACTGTCAGGCTTCTTTAAAAAAATGAAATAAACGTCAGGGCATTATAGCAAAATGAGTATCCTGACAAGAAAAACCCTGAAACCAATTTCTGCTTGCCAAAGAAAATGGCAGTGCTTATACGCACCAACATTATGAGCAAAGATTTAATCATCGTCGAATCACCGGCAAAGGTGAAAACAATAAGCAGGTTTTTGGGCAAGGATTACTTGGTAGAAGCCTCTGTAGGTCATATCCGCGATCTTCCCAAAAAGAGTCTGGGAGTGGATGAAGAGCATGGATTCACACCTCAGTATGAAATCATCCAGGGCAAGAAAAAAGTGGTCAACAAACTCAAACAGAGCGCGTCCAAGTCAGACCAGGTCTATCTGGCCCCTGACCCTGACAGGGAAGGTGAGGCCATAGCCTGGCATATTGCCCAGGAGATTAGAGAAAAAAATCCGCGCATTCACCGTATTCAATTCAACGAAATCACCTCCAGAGCGGTACGGGAGGCCCTGGACAAGCCGCGCAAACTGAACGAAGACCTGTTCAATTCGCAACAGGCCAGAAGAGTGCTGGACCGGCTGGTGGGTTATAAAATTTCTCCGCTGCTGTGGAAAAAGGTCAAGCGCGGTCTGTCCGCGGGCAGAGTTCAGTCAGTGGCCCTGCGCATGATCGTTGAGCGCGAAAGGGAACGCCAGGCCTTTGTCCCGGAGGAATACTGGGTATTCAAGGCCCACCTGAAGACTGAAGAGGATAAGACCTTTGAGGCTCTTCTCTGGAAGATCAGCAATAAAAAAGCAAGTGTGGGCTCGGAAAAAGAAGCCCTTGCTCTGGAAGAAAAACTGAACAAGGCCTCATTCGAGGTGCAGTCTGTGGAGGAGAAGGAGAGGTCAAGAAATCCCAAACCTCCGTTCATTACTTCCACTCTCCAGCAGGAGGCCAGCAGCCGTCTTGGTTTTACGGCCAAGAGAACCATGTCCGTGGCTCAGCGTCTTTACGAAGGTCTGGATCTTGGTGATAAAGGAACCACCGCGCTCATCACCTATATGCGTACCGACTCGGTTCGGGTATCCAAAGAAGCTCAGGCTGAAGCCAGAAACTGGATAATCGATAATCTTGGAGAAGATTACTGTCCGCAAAAGACCAGGCATTTCAAGTCCAAAGGTTCTTCCCAGGATGCTCATGAAGCCGTAAGACCTGTCGATCCCTCGCTTACTCCGGAAGAAGTCAAGGCCTATTTGTCAAGAGATGATTATGTGCTGTACAGACTGGTCTGGTCAAGATTCATGGCTTCTCAGATGGCACCGGCCAGATTCTGGGATACCGTCATCACCATAAAAGCAGCCAATACGCTCTGGAGGGCCAAAGGTGAAAGGCTCATATTTCCAGGGTTCCTGCGCGTTTATTCTCCCGGCGGTGCTCAGGAGGAGAATCTGCTTCCGGAACTTAAAAAGGATGAACAGCTGGAACTGCAGAAGCTGATCAAGGAACAGAAATTCACCCAGCCTCCAAGCAGATACAGTGAGGCTTCACTGGTACGTAAACTGGAGGAGCTCGGCATCGGCAGGCCGTCCACATACGCGGCCATCATTTCCACCCTGCTGGATCGCGAATACGTGGTCATCGAGGAAAAAAATTTCATGCCCACTGAACTGGGAACACAGGTCTGCGATCTTCTGGTGGCCAATTTTCCCGCACTTCTGGATGTGAACTTTACCGCACAGATGGAGCGTGACCTGGATACCATCGCCCTGGGCAAGAAGGACTGGGTGGAGGTGCTGAGGAACTTTACCAGTGAGTTCTATCCGACCCTGGAAAAGGCAAATGAGCTCATGGCCTCTGTTAAGGGCGGCAAGGAAACGGACATCAAGTGTGAGCAGTGTGGTGCGAACATGCTCATCCGCTTCGGTCGGCACGGAGCTTTTCTGGCCTGTTCAAGGTATCCCGAGTGCAAAAATACCAGCAATTTCACCCGGGATGAACAGGGATCATTGCAGCAGGTTGAGACCGAACCTGTACAACGCGAGAAAATCGGAACCTGCCCTGAATGCGGAGGGGATCTGGTGGTGAAAAAGGCCCGTACAGGAAACAGGTTCATAGCCTGCAATAATTATCCGAAGTGCAAATACAGCGCGCCTTTTTCCTCCGAGGTTCCCTGTCCCGTGCAAGACTGTCCGGGCGAACTGGTGGAGAAGGGAAGCCGCAGGGGCAAAGTCTTTTACGGCTGCAACCAGTATCCTAAATGTCAGTATGCGTTATGGAATCCTCCGGTCGCCGGAAAATGTCCTGAATGCGGATCCAGTGTTCTGGTCAGAAAGAGCACCAAGACAAGAGGTGAGCATCTGGCTTGCCCTGAAAAAAAATGCAAATACTGGAAAGAGCTGGAACAA